>JAJIZT010000001.1:181029-481029 GCA_029948415.1 Cenarchaeum symbiont of Oopsacas minuta | reverse complement strand
TGTACTTCTGCAAATGCACCTGCATTTGCTACATATTGAGAACCGCCAAATGTTTGTATAAACACCTTTATCGTTTCATACTTTTCTGTGACCTCTACTAGTATAGGATCATCTTTTGTAGAATCATATGCGGTAGGATCTAGTACGTGTGTAACTTTGGTACTAGTGGCATCCTGCCAATGTAATGTAGTAACATATAATCCTGGATCCATTCTTTCAATCCAAAATGTTCCAAATTCACCGTTCTTGGTATCACCAAATTCCAGTGAGTTTATCTGTTCACCATTTGAATTGTATACGTATAGATTTATCTGTACACGTCGATCATTATCTTTATCAAGGTATCCAGATACAGACCACAAATTCGTCTGTGGATTATATTCAACATCATATATTATAGACTTGTGTGAAGAGTCTAGATTTTCGCTTACAAATTCCAACAGATCACGGAGTTTTCCATCAGCCGTTTCAAAATTTCCAAGAGACAATGAAAGTTCAAGTGAAGTACGTATGTTTTCATAGTCATTCACATGTTCGTTAAAGTCCGTATCGGCATATCTATTAACTACATCCTCAACTAGGTTGACAAGTTCATTATACTCTATGCGCTTCAACTCTGTCAAACTATATCCCACTGTAGTAGTTGGATCATCAGAGTATGCCTTTAGTACGATCTGCCATTCATCGTATAAATCATCCAACATGTTATCTGCTTCATAGAGTCTCTCTGCAACCACCAAGTTTTGTACTCTGCTGATCTTTGTCTTTATCGAGTCTGTAAAGTCTACAAATCCAACATCAAATCTATGATTATTGAGACTCATATCCACTAGTACCTCTAACGAATTTGCTCGATGTAGTATACCCCCAGCTCTCTCTTTGAACTGCAGGTCTGTATACGCATCAAGATCTGCTTGTATGATCGAAGCCTGTTCACTGGCCCACGTAAGAAGAAGCTCTGCACGGTCAATTCTACTAGCAGATGTTCCGCTATCGGAAAGTCTCGTCGTAGCTTCGAGTATCTTTATGGCTTCGTTTATCATGGCCAAGTTGGCATAATCTGCTTGTCTCTTTGCCTGCTCTTCCATGCGTTTATACTCAAACGTTAAAATTGCTACTGGATTACGTTTTTCACGCAGTTCAGTCAAAGTGGTATTAAATTGAGACACAATTGACAAAATATCTTGTAGTGATCTAGCATCTTCCACATCTGTTAGTAGCATATTCCATTCATCTACTAGTTCAACGCCCAAACCAGTATTCTGCGAGATATCCATTGCTTTAGATATACGCTCAGATATTTCGGCGACGTTTTTCATGGATGTTATCTCAACATTTTTGTCAAGAATGTCTTCGACGGATGTAATAGAGTTTAGACGATTCTTTAATGTATCCCATTCTGGTTTTAAGAGGTTTGCTAGGTTTGTCTCTGCAGTTCCAGCTGGTGTGTCGATAAATCGTTCCACGCTATCAAGCCCACGAAGTAGTATAGCTGCACTATGTAGATCAGTCACATCTTTGGACTCTGCCAAAAGCTTTGTCACAGTATCTTTTCCTACAAGTGAGAGACGTTCTGTCTCCCATTTTGAGTTTAATAGTGAATATAATGGATCATTTTTTAAAAGTACAACGTCAAGAAACCTCGTTTTTGTTAACAGGTCAAGCATACTTGTTAATTCATCTACATATATTGGTCCCTGACCTCTTGAAAATATTAACGCAATCTCTTTTTGCACATCTCGGCTCATTACTGAACCAGTCTTGGTCATCAGATTCAACAAGGTATCTTCAAGTTCCTCGTATGGAATATTCGCCACTAAATCGGTAGTCGGATCCGCATTTGTCAAAACAGTATACGTCCTAAACATAATGTCAAATGCAGTGTCTTTATCTCCAATCTGATAATAGAATACAGATGTTATTACATCATCAACAAGCGTCATCTTTGTAGCGCTTGTGATCTTGCCAGATCGTTCAAGATCATCTACGGCATTCAAGAACGAATAGATTGCAGGTCTAAACGTCGTATCCACATCATATAGAACATCCTCTGATAGATCATAATCTAGTACATCTTTGAACACAGACAATGCAACTCTCAACTCTCCAGAGGCTGTAGCAAGACGCGACTCTAACGCAGGTGCCGAATTGGTCGATGCCATTTCATCAATTATTCTGCCAACATATTCATCTGCTGCCGTCGAATATTGGGCAGATGTTATAATCGGTTTTACATTAGAAGATATTGAAAATACTGCCGAATTTTTGGCCTCACCGTAAAAGACTTCAACGTCATATGTTCCCTCTAAACCGCATATGTTTCCACGTAATGGTATACGATCCATAACAAAGGTTCCATCCTGTAACGGAAGAATTTGTTGTATTTGACATATGTCACCTAGAGGGTTTGTAATTTTTAATATCAGAAATGAATTTGGAATCGGTAAACCTACACTACCATATATGAAGACAGTATCACCTTTGGAAAATGTTCCAAAGTTATCAAGCAAAACTATGCCACTTGATTCTTGGGCTCCCACATACGCTGGAGCCAAGAGTATTATTGCAACAAACATTGCAAATATCTTTTTCATTATTATGTAGAGATATTTTACTTAATTAAGCGTTGATAAATTCTCTAGGTATGAATAATGCTCTATTATTCTTTTTTGCTAAAATACGTAGATTAGGCATATTTTAAAATGGGTCGTGGGGTGCCATTATGTATGCAGGGAGAGAATTCTCAAGAAAGGTATTATTTTGCATTCTCTTTTTTCAAGGTAGATCCAAAATGGCGCTGGATGGCCGACTTGGCAAAACAAGAATCAGCAAAAGAGGTTGAAAATATACTTGAAAATACTAACTGTATGTATAGATCATATTCTACCCTAGGCATACGCGATGATGCAGACTTTATGCTGTGGTTTGCTGCAAAGACCGTAGAGGAGATACAAAATGCCGTCTCAAAGTTGTATCGTACAGTCTTTGGAAAATATATCATTCCTTCGCGCACTTTTTTTTCAGTTACGCGTCCATCAATGTATGCCAAAACTGGCCTAGTACCAGCATTTGTCTCTGGCAAAGAGGCTCTAAAATACACCATAGTATATCCATTCATCAAGAGTCGTAAATGGTATCGCACGCCGACAGTAGAGAGGCAGGCCATGATGGACGAACATATTGCAATAGGCAACAAATATCCTAAAGTGATTCTAAATACCACATACTCTTTTGGAATACATGATGAGGATTTCATGTTGGCGTTTGAAACTGATGATTTGATAAAATTTCAAGATCTCATAATAGATCTACGAACAACTCGTGTTTCAGAGTATGTTACAGAAGATACACCCATGATAGTATGCGTCAAAAAAGATATTGTTCCAGTGATACAGAGTTTAGGTTGATATGAAGGCGCTAAAAGAATGGGCATCAATAGTGTGTGCCTTGGAAGAAGGAACTCAAACGGTGTTACTTCGAAAAGGAGGTATTCATGATACACCTTCAGGATTCCGTGAAGAGTGCAGTACGTTTCTCCTATTTCCCACATATGAACATCAAAGAAAGGAACATTTAGAGGATGCTAGTATAGAATATGATGCAAAGTCGATTGCACGTGCACCTCCTGATAAAACAATACGTATCACATCTGTGGCAAAAGTATTATGTGGCGCTGATGTTGATTTGAATATTATAGATAAACTCTCAGAATTTCACATTTGGAGTGATTTATTTATTCATGAACGACAGAGATGGATGCCACAGAGACCAATGCGTGCAATATTTCTCAAAGTAAGTACCATAAAACCAATAGAGATTCCAAACATGTCAGAGTATTCAGGTTGTAAGTCATGGTTGGAGATAAATTCCAATCCAGAGATTATCTCACATGCTTTGGACTCGGAGATAATGGCTACAAAGCTTGAAAAATTTGAGGATATTGTGTCATGAAGTACAGAAAAATTGGTAAAACAGGCATAAGCGTATCAGAGATTGGATTTGGTGCATGGACTATCGCTATGAACTGGTGGGGTAAAGCCATAGAAGAAGATGAGGCAAAACGTATGATCAAAAAAGCATATGATCTAGGCATTAATTTTTTTGAGACAGGGGATATGTACGGACGTGGCAAAAGCGAGAGGCTTATTGGAGAAGCATTAGATGGCGTGCGCGATGATGTGATCATATCTACAAAATATGGATATGATTTTGCAAATGCAGAACAGATAGGTCATAGTGAGTTACCTCAATTTTTTGATGAAAAATTCACAAATGCGGCACTAGATGCAAGTCTAAAGAGGCTACGCACTGATCATGTAGACATATACGGTCTACACAATCCAAAGATGAATCATATACGAGATGATTCTATTTTTTCCACTCTAAAAGGATTAAAACGTGATAAAAAGATCTCTGCAGTTCAAGTTGCCCTAGGTCCGGCCATAGGATGGACTGTAGAAGGTACAGAGGCTATTGCACGTACACAAGTTGACGCAGTACAGACAGTATACAATATTCTAGAGCAGACTCCAGGCAATGAGCTTTTGGAAAGTGCATCATGTAATGATACTGGAGTTTTTGTTAGAGTTCCTGATGCATCAGGAATACTTACTGGCAAAGTAAATGCAGATACAAAGATTGATGAAAAAGATCACCGCTCTGTCAGAAAAGGTGAATGGATTCGCGCATCACTGAACAAAGTAAAAGAGTTACGTCCAATTGCAGAACGCAATGGTCTAAACATTACAGAGCTTGCTATAAAATTTATCCTCTCAAAACGTGGAATTACATCTATTTTTCCTACTGTGATAAGCGAAGAAGAGATTAAAGATTTTGCTACAATGTCTGATGAAAAATATCTATCCGATTCAGATATGGAAGAGATTAGTCAATTGTATTCAAACTGGCCTCCATACGAGCTAAAGGCCACAGTTCAAGCGTGATTTTATGCTATCTAGCAATGTTGATGCAAAACGTACGGTAGATATTATAGAAAAGATGAGACTTGCACGTATCGGCGAATATACAAAATGGGAAAGAATGCTTGCAAAATTAGAACATGGAGATATGCTAAGCGGTGAAGAGATAACATACGTATCTACCATGGCTAGTACATATAGGCATGGAAATGTAAAACGTGGTACAAAATTCTATCATAGGCCAATAGATCCTATGGATTCGGTTCCATCATGTACAAACTGTGGTCAAAAGTCAGCCTATTTTTGCTGTATGAACGATGCATATTATTGCAAAAAACACGTCATGAATCATGATGACAACGAGATCTAGGTTACAGATTTAGTTTTTTCTTCCATGAAATATTCCACACGTGTTTTTTTAAACTCTCGCAAGCTAAATAGTATTCGATATTCTTCAACATTAACCTCTTTTTGTATTGTTTTTGCCATCTCTTCAGCCTCTTCTTTTGTGGTGCAGTGTATCATTGAAAAAACATTGTACGGCCAATCTGGATATGATGGACGTTCATAACAATGACTTACCTGTGGAAATGCACCCAATGTTTCACCCACTTTTGATATACGATTCTTTGGTACATTCCATACAATCATTCCGTTTGCCATAAATCCAGCATCGCGGTGGCGCAATATTGCAGCATATCTTCTCATTACGCCGATCTTTTCATAGTATACAAGTTTTTCAAATATTTTTTCTTCAGTCATTCCCAATGATTTTGCAGCTTGTAAAAATGGCCTATCAGTTACAGGTAGATCTTTTTGTAGTGCTCTGATAAACTTTTTGTCATCTTCGGTTGGTTTGAATTCTATATTGTCTATCTTTTTTTTCTGTTCGGTTGGTTTTACATCATGTTTCTCTTCTTTTACCATATCAAGTTTAACACCAATTTTGAAGAGTTGTATAGTTGGAAGCATTCGCATTTTTATTATCCCTAATGTTTTTGAAAATTTGTTTAGCTCTGTCTTTAAATCAGAATCTGGAGGTACTGCAAGTGTAAACCACAGATTAAATTCATGATCTCGTTCATAATTGTGACTTACTCCAGGATGGCGATTTATCTTTTCAGCTACGATATCCAATTTATCGGGTTCAATCTTTGCAGCTACAAGTGAGCTTTTGTATCCGAGACGACGTGTGTCAAATATCGCACTCAATTGACGCAGTATGCCTTTATCTCGGAGTCGTTGTATACGCATCTTTACTTCATTTGGGGTCTGATCGAATTTCTTGGCAAGTGAGTCATACGGTCTTTGAACTAGCGGAAAAGTCCATTGTATCTCGTTGAGAATTACTCTGTCTAGTTCGTCCATCTTTTGCTGCAATATTTGGCGCGTGATCTTCTTTGGTTAAAAATGTAGGCTGCCATCATGGTTTAAAATACCGTGCAAGTCATAATCATCAGTTGATCGTTGATCTCTATCTTAAAGGAGGATTGGTAATCATAGTCGGGACAGGAGCCGAAGGATTGAAAAAAATAAACTCACTTTTAACACAAGACTGTGAAATTTTGGTAATTGGAAAAACATCAAATCCTATAATTGAGAAACATATCAAAGCAAAAGAGATTGAATTCATAAAAGCGGATCTAGATGATGGAAAATTTCTTTTAAAATACAAACCTGTTTTAGTAATGGCTACCACCAATGATAGAAAACTCAATTGTGATATTGTAAAAAAAGCAAGAAAAATTCCAGGTTGTATGGTATACGCCTCTGACGATCCTGATTTTAGTGATTTTTCTCACCCATCAGTCATAAACATCAGAAATACGGTACAAGTTACTGTATCTACTAGTGGTAAGAGTCCGGCTATGGCAAGAGAGATTAGAATGCGAGCTGAAAAACCCCTAAATGCGCTTGTCACAAAAGAAGATATTGTGCAGATAAATCTACAGCATACTGCTAGAATGGCAGCAAAGAGATCTATATCAAACCAAACCATGCGTAAAAAATACCTCTATGCAGTTATGCGTGATTCAGAGGTAATACGGCTTATAAAACAGGACAGGATAAAGATGGCACGTAATCGAGCCATGGATATGTTAAAGGAGTTTGAATAATGTGGCGCTTGTAAACGCTCGCGTGACGTTTCGTAGATCACCGATACATGTATTAGAAAAATTCATGTTCAAGAATACAGAGATAGCACTTGTCGAGTTTAAAAGACGCTCTGGGTTTGAAGAATGTGTCATAGTTCAGACATGTAATAGAGTCGAGGTGTATGGTACGGTTACAGATCTAGATTATAAAAAAATAAGCAATACATGGGCAGAGCTTGCTGGAATAGATGATAATACAATCTCCAGAAATATCGAGTTTAGTCTTGGCTGCGAAGTTACAAGTCATCTTTTGCATCTAACTTCAGGACTTGAATCAATGGTAATCGGAGAGGAACAGATTCTTGGGCAGATACGTGGTTCCATATCCGCTGCCAAAGAGGCCGGTTCGAGTGGGCGCAGACTTGATGCGCTTTTTGATAGATCTGTTCGTGCAGGAGCACGCATCAGAAAATCTACTGGACTTGGACGCGGTGGTACTTCGGTGGGTTCAATGGCAGTAAAGCTTGCAGAAGAGAACGTTGAGGATATTAAAACAAAACGGATTTTGCTCATTGGAACCGGTGAGATATCGAGCCTTGTTGCAAAGTCACTAATACGACGTGGGTATGAATTCTCCGTCGCAAGTCGTACACATGAAAGATCAAAATCATTTTGTGAAACAATGGGCGGAGGATCTGCAATAAAATTTGAGGATGCCTTTGAAAGATTTGGAGAATATGATGTGATGTTTGTGGCAACTTCTGCTCCATACTTTTTAGTCACACATGAAAAGATCGCCACAGCCAAAGAGAATGGTTCTAAAGGCATCATGATATTAGATCTTTCAAACCCTCGTACGGTCGATGAGCGCGTAGCCACATTAAATGGCATAAAACTGATGAATCTAGATCAGATAGCCGAGATGGTAGACAAGAATGCTCGTAAAAAAGAGGCAAAACTACGTGAGATTAAAAACATAATTAGTGAGGAGATTCCCATTATCGAGATGTCCATGAACCGTCTAGACGCAGAACCAATAGTAAGTAACATATTCAAAAGTATAGAATCGCGCAGACAAAAAGAACTTCAAAAGGCTCTACGTATACTTGGTGAGATGGACGTAGAAAAGACAAAGGTTATAGACGATCTGACAAAGGCCATAGTAGAGAGCACAATATCCACACCCATGAACAATCTCAGAAAAGCCTCAGAAGAAGGTAAAACAAACGTGCTTGATGCAGCCTCAAGGCTATTTGACTATGATGATTCTAACTAGGATTAATATTTGCAGAGATAGGTTTAACATTTGATGTCTTTTCCTTCAAGACGCCTTCGAAGATTGCGCAGTACTTCAAGCATGCGGGATCTTGTGCGTGAGAGCTCTCTGAGTCCAACAGACCTTGTACTTCCAATGTTCGTTCAAGATGGAATAGATTCACCCGTCGATATAAAATCAATGCCAGAGATGCGCCGTCTTCCTATAAAAGATATAGCAGCTGAGGCAAGTTCTGCAGCAGATCTTGGAATACCTGCAATTATGCTGTTTGGCATACCAACCACAAAAGATGATATAGGTTCTGCAGCATACGAAGATAAAGGTGCCATACAACAAGCCATATCTTCCATACGTTCCGTCTTGGGAGAAAAAATTGTTGTAATGGCAGATGTCTGTCTTTGTCAATACACACTGTCAGGACACTGCGGTCTTGAGAAAAATGGTAAAATTGATAATGATTCAAGTCTTACCACACTTGCACGTATCGCAGTGAGTCAGGCAGATGCTGGCGTTAATGTGGTATCTCCTTCTGCAATGATGGACGGACAGGTAGCAACTATTAGATCCGCTCTAGACGATGCAGGGCATGAGGATGTGGCCATAATGTCACATTCAGCAAAACATCGTTCTTCATTTTATTCGCCGTTTCGTAATGCTGCCGAATGTGCTCCAAAGTTTGGTGATAGAAAAACATACCAAGTCCCGTATACAAACGGACGCGAAGCGATTAGTGAGTTACAGGCAGATTATGATGAAGGAGTAGATATGTTGATGATAAAACCTGCCCTTGCTTATCTTGATCTTATAGCAGAGGCAAAAAGGCGATTTACTACACCCATAGCAGCGTACAGTGTATCTGGCGAGTTTGCACTAGTAAAGGCTGCATCCATGCAAGGATGGGTAAACGAAGATGAGATAACACATGAAATTTTATCATCTATAAAAAGAGCAGGTGCAGATATTATAATGACATATTTTGCAAAACAAGTAGCCCAAAAGTTGGCAGAATATAGATGAGAGACGACTGGCGCTTTGAGATAGAGCGAGCGTTGGATATTCTACCACATGTGGTTGGAGCAAGCTGGACTGCAGTATGGTTTCGTATGAATGGTGAAAAAAAACCGTCAGTAGAAGAGTTTCGCAAGAAAACTGCAGAGTATTTTGGGCTATTAGAGTCACTTTTTTCATCCTATCCAGATTCAAAAGAGTTTGAAGATATGATCTCGTATATACGGCAGCGTCATGTAGATGAGATCAAAAAGATTCTTGCTGGAGAAAATGGAGAGATTGAAAAACGGTATAAACGGTATGTTGACTATGGTTAATCTCACATTTATCTTAGTGTGCTGTTTTTTATTTTGGCAGATTTTATAATTGCAATTCTAGGTGTATCGAAGTTTTTATATTTTTAGAGTTTCCATATGCGAGGTCTTGTAAACTGAATCTTTCTTTCCTTTACCAATATTCTCCATTTTATAGACGCAAACAATACAACCACGGCGACTCCTACAACATCTGCCACCAGTATTCCAACCAATTTGTCTTCAAACAATTCTAAAAATGGATGTAATACTATCTGACTTATTGATATCATTATATAATATGAAATCACTCTGCCCATCCAAAATCCTAGATATAGTCCAATACTACGGGCTCGCATTAATCCATATGCTACAAAAAGCATATTACTTGGAAGTGGTGTTGCAGCAAAGAGAAATGATGCAATAGCATAACCAAATTTTTTATTTTTTAAATAACATGATATATAATCAAGGTTGGATTTTTGTTCTACATTTACAAATCTTCTAAATAATCCACTTAGTCTTTTCAACATAAACCGTCCTACTGTAGCACCCGTAGCTCCTACCAATGCAAGATATATCGGATTGAATGTTGGATCTAGGATATAAAATGAAGAGAGAATTATCCACGTAGGAGGCATCAAGAGTGGAGCAGTGTTAACTGCTACTAGTATTGCCAATACTCCAGCATAAGATAGTTCTGCAAACATTCCAAAAATATCCATATAATTGAAGTTATGTTACTCTACTAAACAGTTTTTGGTTATATGATATCAAATTAATTCAAACTAGTGAAAAATTGTTTTGTGGTAATTATGCCAGATCTTTTCAAGATCGATAATTCATCATATTTTTATATTTTGATGATGTAATATAGTTATGGAAGATATAGTATGGAAATGTTTTAGATGTAAATTAATATTCAAAGAGCAAGATCATGCTGAGCTTCACAAAGAGATCTCCCATCATTCAGTAAAAGAACTAGCCGTATAGAATTTCCAAGATTAAATGAGTGCAGGGAGTGGGATTCGAACCCACGAACCCCTAAAGGAAAGGATATCTTATAGATCTTGAGTCCTTCTCGGTTGACCGAGCTTCGATATCCCTGCATACTATGGTCAAATTAGACCGTATTTTTCAATTGCGGCTATTCTCATTCTTTGTACACATCTATAGGCATCATTTTATATGTAAATTTTGACGATTCCACTCACTCGATGATCTCATACTCATTTATTAACAAAACTTAATAATTGCCATGCAAAATTGTGTCGATATGAGCATGCACACAATTGACCAAGCCAAAAACATGAGAAATGGCATCAACCTCGAAGGCGAAATCGTCCGCAAAGGCGAAACACGTACAGTCAGTAAAAAAACTGGCGGTACTATCGACGTTTGCGACGCATATTTGAAAGACAGCACAGGCGAAGAGATCAAGATCACTCTATGGGCAGAAGACATTGAAAAAGTTTCCCAAGGCGCACAGATCAAAATCACCAACGGTTATACGTCTTCCTTTAAGGGCGAAATCTCAATCGGTAAAGGCAAATTCGGAGAAATTCAAGTTCTTCCATAAGTCAATCACATACATAATACACTATTTTTCTTTTCATTTTTAATTTTAGATTTTATTCTACACTAAAAGATCCAAAAATTATCGTAAAACAAAAAGAACAGTGATTCTAAACATGTTACTGACATATGTAATGAAGAAAAATATTTTTTGGATGTACATTTGCCAAAGTTTTTTGATCGACATATTATTAATCATGAATAAACAACTCTAGAAAAAAGAAAACCAAACGTATGTGACAGAATCATAGAAATACAAATAGTTATGTAAACAATATGTACGTAAGAAAAATGGTAACAGGTTTCTTTCGATCTACTATAGTTAATCTAGCTAAAACGTTTTGATAAAGGCATTGACATAATACGTGATCTGTCATGTAATGATATATTGAGAAAACAAAAATTAACATGCGTTAGAAAATTCATACGAATATGGTATGACATCAAAAACTCGTTCACATCAATGTTATAAATGATGTATTGGTAGAATAATCTCAAACATGATCTTTCATGTATAGAATTTGGAGATTTTATCGTTATACAAAAAGGTGAATCACACATTATTCAATTATAGGTAAAAAAATGCTAGATTGTAGTTTAGTTGTAAAATAGACCAGGTATGCACAAAAGTCATAGCATATGGCACAGTAATTAAAGATGGAAGATAATTGGTTGAAAATTGATTATTTGAAGAAAAGTTTGACAAGATATGTGCTATTTTGGAGAAGGTAAAAGAATGGTATGAGGTCAGCTACTCTGTATTTGTGCGTAAATGCGGAACTTTCTTGATAATTATAGGCAGGAACGTGACCTCATACAAAGAATGCATTATAGATCATAAAAATATTGTAAACTTTGCAATTACATGCGCTCATGCCCCTAGGCCATCTAGGAATAAAATCAAAAATACATCTAGTCTGTTGCATAACTCAATTTTTTTGTGTATTGCATCTAATTGAATTTATTATCACAACTCTTTTATAGGTACCGTACTATACCGTACTAATGACAGAAGACATAAGAATAGACAGTCTCGAAGGCGTAGGTCCTGTAACTACCAAAAAGCTTAGTGGTGCAGGAGTTCACAGCGTTATGGATCTAGTTGTTCGTGGTCCAGTAGAAATTGCAGATATAACAGGCATGGAAAAAGACACAGCCGACAAAATTGTAAACAAGGCACGCGAACATCTTGAAGCTGAAGGCATTCTCAAAAAAAGCTTTGAAAGTGCTACAGAGATATACAAAAGAAGACAAGATATAGGTAAAATTACAACTGGAACTGATTGCCTCGACTCACTCCTTGACGGTGGAATTGAAACGCAAGCACTTACAGAAGTATATGGTGAATATGGATGTGGTAAAACGCAATTTTGCCATAGTTTGTGTGTCCAAGTACAAAGATCAAAAGAGGAAGGCGGTTTGGAAGGTAATGTGTTATACATCGACACAGAAAATACTTTTAGACCAGAAAGAATCGTATCTATTGCAAATGCAAATGGAATGGATCCCGAAAAAGTTTTAGACAACATTATTGTTGCAAGAGCTTACAACAGTGCACATCAAACACTCATTCTAGAAGAAGCAGGTCCTGTAATAAAAGAAAATAATGTTAAACTCCTAGTTGCAGATTCTGCAGTAGGGCTCTTTAGAGCAGAATATCTTGGAAGAGGAACACTCTCAGCTAGACAACAGAAATTAAACCACTTTGTACATATGTTCTCAAGAATAGCTGAAACATACAACTGTGCAGCAGTTGCAACAAACCAAGTAATGGCATCTCCAGACGTTTTCTTTGGAGATCCTACAAGACCTATAGGAGGAAACGTTGTTGCGCATACAAGTACATATCGGATTTATTTTAAAAAATCCGGTAAGAAACGAATTGCACGCATGGTAGACAGTCCACACCATCCTGAAGAAGAAGTCATCTTTGCACTAGGTGAAGCTGGTGTAATAGATATAGATTCGGAAGGAGTAAAAAAGACGAAAAAGACAGCTACGCCAAAAAAAACTACAGTCAAAAAAACTGATACAAAAAAGACAGATTTAGAATCTGAGACCGAGTCAACAGACACATCAAATCAAAAAGACAAAGATTCAGACACTAGCACTGTAAAAGATACCATACCAGACGATACTAAAACAAAAGAATAGACATATTTTTCATTTTTTTATTTTTTTTCAGATCCCAACTTTATGATATGTACAGCTTTACATACAGCAAATTCCGTCTTTGAAATTCCGTAATTGTGTCAAAAATAGTGATAAACATGTTAGTATATGTATAATTTGTACAAGGTCAGCTACTCTGTAATTTTGTGCGGAAATCTAGAACTTTCTTGATAATTATAGGCAGGGACGTGACCTCATACTATAATTTTCAACAAGTATTAAAATAAGGGCATACGATCTAACGATCGCTATGACAACAAAAAAGCCATCAGGTCGTTCACATGGATTCAGACATAAATCAAGATCAATTATGACAAAAAAGGCTCCAAGAGGTGTCTCATTTTTACTACGAAAGTATGCTGAAGGAGATCGTGCACTCGTGATAATAGATCCAAGACAGCACAAAGGTTTACCACATAGAAGATATCATGGAAAAGTTGGAATTATTACAAATGTCGATAGAAGAACATTAACGCTAGACATAAAACTTGGAAACAAAAGTAAAACCCTCATTACAAGGTTTGATCATGTAAAACCCTTTGGTGTATAATATGGAAGAGATCAAGAAAAAACAACCCATATCAATATCCGAAGTAAAGGGAATATTATCAAAGAGTAACATAGATGACATGGATCAGTTTCAACGTTGGACATTTGATTACGTCACAAAGTTTTCGGTATTAGAACCAGCTGATGCAAAAAAAATAAGACAGCGTCTCGTAAAAGAATGTAAACTTACTGAAGAAGAATCTGCAGAAATTGTAAACATTGGACCAAGCACTTTGGCAGAACTCCGTGCATTTACATTTGGATGGAAAAAGCTCATACTAGCAGAGACACTAGACAAAATGCTTGCCATTATAAAGGGAAAATCATAGGAGTAAAGGAGTTCGTCTTGTCTTCTCAGGACGCATCAAACAAAAAATATGAGGAATTTGTATATGTACTTGGAATTAAAAGGCGTACACGAACGACCACCATTAAAAACAAGTATGGAGATATTCTTTATGGGTTAGGACAACGATTCTTAAACGTGCTCGAAATTTTAATTGAAGATGATGCAATCTTTGAAATTGGTTCAAAGATATCAATTAATGTAAAAGACCGTACAAAAATAGAATCGGTATTAGGAAGAATATCGTATAAAAATATCAACATAAATGCGACAAATGAGATATCTAGTATACTAGAATCTTTGGTTGTAGATACTGAAGAAAAATTTGTTCATTTCATCAATACTGCAGGTCCCATAACCTATCGCATAAACGCGCTAGAGATGATACCAGGTATTGGAAAGAAACTAACCAAGAACGTTATAGAGGAGAGAGAGGTTGAGAAATTTGAGAATTTTGATGACATTGAAAAAAGAACAGGGTGTTCCGATATTGTGAAAAATATAGCCAGACGTATTCAAGATGAGCTTGAAGAGAATGCTAGTATGAATTTGTTTGTAAAAAAATGAATCAAAGACAATATACAGGAAGGCATTTTCTAAGATCTTCAGAGATTGCAAATCTAATGGTAAAAGCTGCAGAGATTAGATCCAAAGACAATATTTTGGAGATTGGTACTGGTCACTGTGCACTTACACCATTACTTGGAGGCAAAAATGTAATTACATATGAGACTGACCGGCAGATGTATGCGGATGCTATAGTCATTCTTAAAAAATACTCGAATATCAAAGTCATATGTGGAGATGGATTCAAATCACAAGAACAGTTTGATGTATTTGTATCAAGTTTACCTTATTCACAAAGTAGACGAGCCATAGAGTGGTTGATGCAACGGAAATTTTCTAGAGCTGTAATAATGGTACAAGAAGAATTTGCTCAAAAACTTTTTTCATATACTGGAAAACAAAGAAAAGCAATCTCTGTACTAGCTTATTGTGGATTTGACATAGAGAGAATAGCACCAGTATCAAAAAACAATTTTTATCCTATTCCAGCTGTTGAATCGGTTATACTACGTATAAAACAAAAACGCATCGTATCGCTTAAAATTATACAAGAGGTGAACAAAATATTCTCATATAGACGAAAAACACTCTCCAATATACCAAAATTTGATAGATTCAAGTCCAAGGCAAGATTAGATAGTTTGAGTTGCGATGAGATCATTGGAGCTCTAGATGGCATCTAAAAACAAACCATATCTTCCTGCCGAGGATACATATTTTCTAGAGGATGGAATACGCGGTGAATCGGGTCTACTAGCTCTAGAGATTGGTACAGGTCCTGGATACATAACACGAGTTCTTGAACGAACATTTGAGACAGTAGTTGGAACTGACATAAATTTGGAGGTCTTGCGTGGTAGGAGTGGAAAACTTGTCTGTTGTGACGGAGCCGGGGCTCTAAGAAATAATTTTGAAGTAATCGTATGTAATATGCCATATCTTGCAACAGATGAAATAGACGATATAGCAACGGACGGTGGGCCAGAAGGCGTGGTGATTCCATCTAGGATAATACATTCGGCCATACCGCGCCTTGCAAAAGGAGGCAGATTTTATTTTGTTACATCATCGCTCTCAAACTATACAATATTACTTAAAGAAGTCCAAAAATGTGGTGCCAAGGCGGAGATTATTTTTAGAAAAAAACTTTTTTTTGAAGAACTCTTGCTCGTATGCTGTACAGTTTAGGTTTATTTTTTCAAATGTTTGCACGCAATATCTGATATTGCATTAGCCATCTGAGTTGTGGTGGCATTTCCACCAATATCCGATGTAACGTATTTTCCTTCATTAATTATTTGCCATGTAGCATCAAATATAGCATCACGCACATGTTTTTCTCCAAGATATTCGGCCATCCATGCACTAGAGAGTATAGTTGCGGTGGGATTTGCGATATTTTTTCCTGTTAAAGATGGAGCACTTCCATGTGCTGCTTCAAACATTGCAAACTTGTCTCCCATGTTTGCTGAATATATCAATCCTATAGAGCCTATCAATCCAGATGCAAGCTCTGATATTATATCCATAAAGAGGTTTGTACTTGCAAGTACTGCGCCGTTAAATTGTTCAGTGGCCACTATCATCTGCTGTGCCATATTATCTATGTAAATTTCTGAGAGATTCAATCCAGGTACCGTGTCTGCGGCTTTTTGCATCTCTTCTAAAAATATTCCATCGGTCATCTTTAGTATGTTACGTTTTGTTATTGCAACCATTTTTTTCATATCATGCTCTTCAGCCCAATGTGCCGACGCCTGTGCAAATCTTTTGCATCCTTTACGTGTTATCTTTCGTATGGCAATTGCAGAATCAGGTGAAGTCATCACTTCTTCTCCAGAATAAAGCCCTTCAGTTGCCTCACGAAAACATACGCAATCAAGAGAACGGTTTGGTGTAAGACGTTCAAATGTCTTGCATGGGCGTATATTGGAGTATAACTCAAACTTTTGTCGTAGAGTTACTGCCACGCTACGAGGAGCGTTTTGAGATGGAATAGTGGTAGTTGGACCCTTGAAGCAAGCATCAGAAGATTCCAAAGCATTCATCGTAATATCAGGTATGTACGTTGGATCTTTTCTGCCATTTTTATCCCACTGTTCAGAACCAGCTTCGAGCTCTATTATCTCAGAAGAAAAACCACAGTCAGAGAGTACCTTTAGCATAGAGTTTACAGTTTCAGGGCCTATTCCATCTCCCTTTATTACAACGGCTTTTTTTCCCATTCATGTATACAATTCATAGCGCATATTTAACGGTTAGATGCATTCTTTGAAAAAAGATTTGTGTTTATGAATATCATGTACGTGGCCGTTTACATATACTAGTGCGGGCGGATTTATTAACTCGTGTAGAACATCTACTAATTGATATGATCATAGTTCATCTCTCAGACATACATGTTGGTTCACAGTTTCAACCAGATGTATTTGACGTTTTGTTAGAAGAAGTGAACAAAATAAAACCTGACGCCATCATCATAACAGGGGATCTAACAAACGAAGGTCTAATAAAAGAATTTGAAGAATGCAAAAGATTGATTTCAAGATTTAAAACCAAAAAATTAATCACAATGAGTGGTAATCACGATTACAGAAATACTGGATATTTATTGTTCAAAAAATATTTTCCCTTTGATCATGTAAATGAGATTGGTAGAGATGTGGTTGTTGTAACTGTTGGCACTGCAAGACCAGATAGGAATGATGGGGAGATTGGGTATCGACAAGCTCTTTGGCTTGAAAAAATTATGAAAAAATATAAAAACCGTGTAAAGATTGTCGCAATGCATCATCATCTAATCGGAATACCAAATACTGGATCAGATAGAGCTACTGTAACTGATGCAGGCGACGCATTGCGGACAATACTAAACACAGATGTAAATGCAGTACTCTGTGGACACAAACATAGACCATGGCTATGGCAATTTGGAGGGCTCTCCATAGTAAATGCTGGAACTGCAACATCTGAACGCGTTAGAGGACTGTTTGTAAACTCTTACAACATAATTAGTATAGTAGACAAAAAGATAAGCGTAGATCTCAAGATTGTTGGTGGTAAACGTACCCCCATGTCAGATATTATATCAAAATATTCGCGCTTTGGTGATGACGATTCCTTTATAAATTCATGAGAACAATATACTTTAGATTATGATGTTTGGGTTGATCTTTTTACAATCTATGGATAGCACAACGATAATAGGCTCAACCGTAGTCATTGCAGTCATCATATCTGCCATGATTGCCGCAGTGCAGATTCGATCTGTAAAAAAGAGTGCTATGCAAGATCCAAAAATAAAATTCGATGTAGAAAGATTACAAGAAGACTTTGAAGACGTCTCAACGGATCTTGAAAAATTCAGAGACGCAATACCTCGTGGTACAGAAGTAAGCATTGTAAGAGATGATGTTACAAAGCTATGTGGTGACTTTACGATTCTCAAAGACAGTGTAGAAGATCGTATATCTACAATCAGACGTGTTACTACAGAAGAGCTCAACGCTGCAAGAGATGAGATGGTCAACATGGCATCAAAAGAGATTGAAAGATTTGCCGACGAACATATCAAGAGTAAAGGTGTCACTAGAGATGAATTTGATTCTCTAAAAGGCAGACTTGAAAAGATCATAGGATCTGATGAGTCAGCAGAGAGAATGCGTGCACTAGCAGGCATATTTGATAGCACTCAAACTCGCGTGATAAATTGGCAGTGTCAGCTTATAAAACTGCTAAAAGGAGGTCTAGCTCCTGATGCAGAGGCGGATCTTATTGTATCTTCGGGCATACCCATAGGACCATCCAAAGAATTTCTAAAAAAACTACACGATGCTGGAATTACAAGTAGAAAAGAGATCTCAGCATACTATGTCAATCCCGAATGGGAATGGATATACAGCTATATAGATAATCCAGATTGGCTTCAAAACAGACTTTCCGGGTCTGTAATAAAAGAAAAAGATTATCAAAATTACATAAAAAATAATGTGCACATCATAGAGGATGGGCTATTGTTAAAGACTACAGAGTATTCATTAGATACTGGGAGACTAGATCTATTGTGTACTGATGCAAACGGAACTCCAGTTGGAATTGAGTTAAAGTATCCATCAGCATCAAAAAAAGACAAACGTCAGCTAGCAGGATACAAATCTGATTATGAACGCAAGACAGGATCCAAGATATCAAGATTCATACTTATTGCACCTTCCATACCCGACGATCTAAAAGAATCTCTAAAAAAAGATAGACTAGAATACAAAGAGATCTCGATGGAATAATTGAGATGAAGTCTATGTTTCAAGTGTAATTCGTATGTCTTCTGCTTCTTGTGTAATCACCACCTTTTGATCTCGCGCCATAAAGAGTGCTGCAAAAAAACATCGCACGCCATCGATTGGTTCAAGGTTTACGGTAATCTCACTCAACAAAATGCTTCCAATTGGACGAATTTTTGCCATCAATAGATCTTCATATTTTTCCATCAATTTTTCTATATTGATAAAAAACTCTTGAAAATCAGGTTGTTCTTGAACTGGATCGAATTTTATGCGACGTTCTCGTGGGTTTGCCATTGATCCAATCAGGTTTTGTAATAGTCCAAGTAGTTCATCAAGCGTTACTGGATACGTAGGTTCATGCCTGTATGGTATTCCAAGAATTGGAATATCAACATCATTTCTAATATGAGGTGTCTTTTTCTCCATTGCAGCTCTATGTAGAGCAAATATGCTCTCTACTTTCATTCGGTAGATTAACGAAGACGAGAGTGCAGCCATGCCAGCCACACGTAGATCTTTTTTACCAGATTTTCCCAATATTCGCAACAGTAACTCTAAAATTCCCACAATGTCAATATCCCAAACGTCTTTTTTAGCAATCGTCGAGGTGTTAAAGAGTACATTTACAGGCTCTTCAGATATCGTCTGTGGATCTTGTTTTTTCTCTTCTTCACTCATCATATAATATACAAAACCGTGTGTTAATTGTGTGTTGGATTTAATTTTATTTCACATATAGTCAACAGAATTACCCTTGATCGCCTACATTTGCATCGTGTATAATTGGTGGATATGCAATAGAGAGTTCTGTCTTTGGATCATCTGTGATGTATAGATTTTTGACATGCTCATGGTGCTTTAAATACAGATGGACGAGTCTATGACATTCTTTTATGGTAGTTTGAGCTAGTCCTGATTTTAAGATCTCTGAGAATTTTGGTTTTTTAAATTCTCGTGATACTAGAAAAGAGAATGCATCTGCATCCCATTTTGAATCCTTGTAGTAAACCCATTTACTAGAGCGATCGATTGTAAGATTTGCACTCTTTTTGAGAATATCCATAGTATCAGATCCTATCAAGAGATTCAGTCTCTCGTATTCTAATTTTCGTCTTGTATTCATCAACGCTTCGACATAAAGTGTTTCATGGGATAGTTTCCCTCCAAGTGGAAGCGCACATATTATCTTTGGAATTGTGTGCCCCATAGGCCATCTACACGAGAGTAGAAAATATCCACCAATATCGACAAAATCTCCAAATTTATTCAATCTTCTGTCGGCTATTCCACTTGTACACGCACCAATTCCAACTGGAACGTCAAGTAGTTGGTTGGAGAGAGATAATGCTTGTGGATCCATTATTGCATGCATGTTGGATGATTCATCATTTATCAAAAATTTCATAGAGTTAGATGGGGTATACAAATCAGAAAATGATTCAAAGCTAGAGATCTTACAGATACAAAGAAAATAAAATCCGAGTTCATATTCATTTCCACTAAACGATGAATGCAATCGCATGTTTGCACATTTTGCAAGTCTCTTTGCATCTTTAATAGTTCGAAGTGCAAACTTTAATGAATCAAATGTATTCATTCTTTCAATTGCGGTTTGTTTTGTCATTGTAACACTTCTATGAGAAGTACCGTGTAGTTTGTTAAAATGTTCATAAAATCCATACATTTTGATGTTCAAAATATCAAATGGTTTCAATGTATTTTGTTTCATTGATTTTATTTTTGAAGTGCTAACAGATACAATTCTAGATAACGATGGAATTGCAAGTAAAAGATCAAACTGTGTTCCTTTTGCATTAAACATTTCCTTCCATCTTTCGTTTTCATCAACTTTTAAAATTACGGCCATAACATCGCGTAGTTGTAACGATACAGGTTCTTTTTTCAAATGTTCTAATAGTTGCACATATCCAGCCTGTTGTACATCATATACTTCTTTTAATGCATCATATACACGATCAGTTGGACGCTCAGTTGCATACAGTTCTATGAATTTGTCGGGAGTTGTCTTTGATTCATCTTTGATGTATTTTGATATAAACTGCGCACCGTTGTGTTGAAGCATTCCATTGTATATTTTGGCATATGAATGAGAGAACCTAGATGTCAAAAAATCATTCATACTATGTATATTCAATTTTGCATAATTTTAGTGAAATGTTAAGATATCAATGTCAGAATTGACTTATATTATTGAAGTGGGTGCTGTTACCCGTGAAGGCTGCACGTATAATCGAATCAGGAGAGCCTCTAGAGATTACCGAGGTAGATGATCAAAAACCCACTGGTACGGAGGTTGTGATACGTGTAAAGTCTGTAGGCATATGTCATAGTGATCTGCATTTGTGGGAAGGTGGATATGACTTGGGAGATGGTGAATTCATGAAGGTAACAGATCGTGGGGTAAAGTACCCTATCACACCAGGTCATGAGATTTCAGGAATCATAAAAGATACTGGCATGGACGTAAATGGAGTATCAAAAGGGGATCAGGTGCTCGTTTATCCATGGATTGGATGTGGCAACTGTCCTGGATGTTCTTCTGGAAATGAAAACCTCTGTGATGCACCAAAATCCATCGGTGTATTTTGTGATGGCGGGTATGCACAGACTGTAAAGATACCACATCCAAAATATCTAGCAAACATAGATGGAGTCAATTTAGATGAGGCAACATCACTTGCATGTTCTGGTCTAACTGCATATACTGCTGTAAAAAAAGCAAATGTAAACACGCCATGTTGCATTGTAATTATTGGTGCAGGTGGTCTTGGTCTAATGGGGGTACAGGTTGCAAAGGCTGTAACAGATGCAAAGATAATCTGTGTTGACCTTGACGATAAAAAATTAAAAGTTGCAAAGGAGAAAGGTGCAGACTATATTTTTAATTCAAAAGAATCTAGAACCGCCGAAAAGATAATAGATGTTTGTGGAGGATTAGGAGCTGAGAGTGTTATTGATTTTGTAAATGCGCCACCAACTGCAAAGATGGGTCTTGCAATACTACGCAAACGTGGAAATCTTATTCTTGTAGGACTCTTTGGAGGTTCAGTAGATATTTCACTTGTTACAATACCGCTAAAATCATTAACCATACAAGGTGCGTACACGGGAAACTTTGAAGACATGAAAGAGTTGATCGAGCTTGCAAAAAAAGGCGCAATTAGTCCGATAATATCCAAAAAATATTCACTGAATGAGGCAAACATGGCACTCAATGATCTAAAAGATAGAAAGATTCTAGGTCGAGCAGTCATAAATCCATAAAATTTAATTCAACTTTAGGTCAACTATTCTTTCGATCTTAATTGACAGGATGTAATGTGGTCCCAAGCGCAGGAATTGAACCTGCGACAACCCGGTTTCTGTATGCCTGATATGCTGTTATTCGGTCAGCCTCAGCCGACAACTACAGCCGGAAGCTCTACCAGGCTGAGCTAGCTTGGGACGTATGTAATGCAGTTAATCATACGTTAAATAACTATCGTGTTACGACGTGTATGGTTTTTACCTAGTGAAAGTTTTGTAGCTTTATGGATCTTGTATTGTTTGTCATCTTTATGCTGTGTATTTTAGTAATATTGATTCCAGGACAGGCAGTAGCCCAATATGCTGGAGGACCACTCATGGATGCTAGTATTCCATATGTGGGCGCAGATCTACCAGTCAATGCAGGATACAATGGTAGTGGAATCACGGTTGCCATTATAGATACAGGAGTAGACTTTACACATCCAGATCTTGCAGATATTGGGAAAAGATCATCAAATGATATAGACGGACATGGGACGCAGGTGATAGGCATCATTGCAGCCAATGGAAGTTTGAATGGCATAGTTCCTGGCGTGAGCGTATTATCCTACAAAATATCAGAGGATGGTATTGGAGTTTCGGCAAAAAAAATTATCAGTGCCATAGAAAAAGCTATTGCCGAAGGAGTGGATGTTGTAAACATTAGTCTTGGCGTAAACAGAACAAATGCAAATATTGATGCAGTTATTACTCGTGCTGCTGCTGCGGGTGTTTTGATAGTGTCAGCAGCAGGTAATGATGGTCCAAAGGAATCTAGCATAGGTAGTCCCGGCATAAACCCCAATTCCATTACAGTTGGTGCAACATACAACAATGTTTCTTCTAGCATAGTAGCCTCACTAAATGTGAATGGAGAATATTTCAACGCTGCTCCCATGGTAGGCACGATTTCTTTGAATGCACCCATTGAAGCAGAGATAGTATTTGGAGGGTATGCAAAAGAATCGGATCTTCAAGGTACAGAGTATAACGGTTCTATTGTTCTAGCCGAACGTGGTAGTGATATTCCTAAAGAGTTGATATATTTTACCGAAAAAGAAGCAGCTGCATCAAATGCAGGTGCAATAGCCATCATCGTATACAACAACGTAGAAGGAATGTTTCTAGGTGATCTACAGCACAACAATACGGATCTTGAATACAAACCAAACATACTGATCGTATCAATATCTAGAGAAGATGGTCTAAAGATCAAAGAATATGCAGAAAAGAAAGCCATAGGAAGACTAGATACATTTCTTGGAATAGATACAGTAACTCACTTTAGCTCTAGAGGACCGGTCTCGCCATTTTATATAAAACCCGATCTTGTAGCACCTGGAGCATACATCAATACGACCTCAACTGGTGGAGGATACGAGATAGCAAGTGGGACAAGTTTTTCTGCTCCACATGTTACAGGAGTTGCTATTGCACTATTGGATAAAAATCCAAATCTTACACCAACAGATATTCGATCCATAATTTCTACCACAGCCGATGCATCTAGTTCAAGCATATACACTGAAGGAAGTGGTAGGCTCAACGTTACTCGAGCATTTATGGCAAACATGATTACAACCCCACATCATCTTGTACTACACATTTCACCAGTAAAACCTGCCGCAATTGGTAGTATTTTACTTCAACCTATAGACGGCGTTCTAGGAGAGATCAGCGCATCAGCAGAGATCTCTGATGGTGCAGAGATCAAGATAGAGACTTTTGATAACCGTATTATGGTTAATGCAAGTTCAAATTCATCAGAATCTACAACATATTATGGCAGAATTTTGATAAATGATGGAACAGTAGAGTATGGTGTACCCGTAATGGTTATGATGACAAATGGTTCAATGAACGTAGAGATCAAAGATGGAACACTAGATACTCAAATTGTTTGGCCAAATGATTGGTCATATGCAAGAATTATGGTAGAGAATCCTTTTACTGGATGGACAAATACGATTACTGCAAAACCAGATTTACCTATACACATGCATCTACCTGAAAATGGAACATATTGGGTTAGTGCCACTATAGACTCTACTGGTAGATCATACGAAGCGTATGCTATCGTAGAGACAGACACGCTAGCAGGTATTGCAGAGAGATCTGAGATTCCAAATATACCAATCGATGTTATCGCAATAGCAATATTTACACTTGCCATATTGTATATGTTATTTAGGATCACTAAACGTTAGGGCCAGCTGCACGTACATTAGATGATGCATCGTTGAATTTTTCAAAATTCTCTACAAACATGCCAGCAAGTTTTCTTGCAACAGTCTCGTATGAATCAGTCTCAGACCATGTGTTTTTTGGATCTAGAATTTCAGATGGTACACCTGGGCATTCTTTTGGAATGTCTAGGTTAAAGAGATCATCATGTCGGTATTCAACACTTTCAATGGTACCAGATATTGCTGCAGTTACCATTGCTCTGCTGTATTTTATGCTGATGCGCTCACCGATTCCATACGACCCACCAGACCAACCAGTGTTTATCAAGTAGACAGATGTTCTATATTTTAGTATCTTCTCTCCAAGCATCTTTGCATAAACTGAGGCAGAGCGTGGCATAAACGGGGCTCCAAAACATTCAGAGAATACAGCCTTTGGCTCTTTTATTCCGCGCTCAGTTCCAGCAAGCTTGCTAGTATATCCAGACATAAAATGGTACATTGCACCATCGTTTGATAGACGTGCAAGTGGCGGTAAGACTCCCATCGCGTCTGCTGTTAGGAAGACGATCGTCTTTGGATGACCGCCTACACTAGACGTGGCTATATTAGGAATATAGTCTAGAGGATATGCTGCACGTGTATTCTCGGTCAACGAGTTGTCATTATATTCGGGTTTGCCATCTGAATCTAGTACAACATTTTCAAGTACAGTTCCATCTTTGATTGCATTCCAAATTTGTGGTTCTGCTTCACGATTTAGATTGATACATTTTGCATAACATCCACCTTCAAAGTTAAAGATACCTGAATCAGACCAGCCATGTTCATCATCACCTACAAGATTACGTTTAGGATCTGCAGAGAGCGTAGTCTTGCCCGTACCAGAGAGTCCAAAAAAGAGTGCACTAAATCCATCAGATCCCACGTTTGCAGAACAGTGCATCGGAAATATTCCACGTTGTGGCAAGATAAAGTTCATTACAGAGAACATTGATTTTTTTATCTCTCCAGCATATCGTGTGCCACCGATGAGTACCAGCTTTCGTGTAAGATCTATCATGATAAATACATTAGAGTTTGTCCCATCCTCCTCTGGTACGGATTCAAAATCGTTTATGCATATGAGATTAAACTCTGGTGTGTGGGATGTAATCTCTAGTTCTGTAGGACGTATGAACATATGTCGTGCAAAGAGATTCTGCCATGCGCGGTCGTTTATTACGCGTATGGGTAGACGATTTGCAGGATCCGCTCCGACAAATCCATCAAAGACATAAAGATTTTTTCCATCTAGATGCTGTTTTAATCTCTCAAATATTCCATCAAACTTGTCTGGTGCTATTGGGTGGTTTATCTTTCCCCAATCCACTGTATCTTTTGTCTTTTCATCGCGTACGATAAAACGATCATCAGGGGACCTGCCTGTGTATTTGCCTGTCTTTACTGCAAGCGATCCTGCATATGATAATTTGCCTTCGCCGTTTGATATGGCAATAGATATGAGCGTTTTAATATCAAGATTTTTGTAGAGTTTTCCAGGACTAAAGCCCATCGCCTCTGTCTGTTCAGCGTAATCGCTGGTAGGAGAATCTATCTTTTTCCCGCTCAACTCAAATTACCTGCAAGTCTTCTCTTGATCGTATTCATTAGGATAATACGTAGACCTTGAAAAATCCCTTTTATCTCTTACGAGTGCATATCAATACTCGAGCAACCTATTTATTCCAAAATTCCAAAGTTGCATTAATGCCAATTAATGCCAAGATGATGGAGAAGAGGAGTTACGAATCAGCTCACCGTCCAAAGTTCATTAGACCAGAGAGCTGGAGATACGATAGGCTACGCACTACTTGGAGAAAACCCAAAGGTGTTGATAATCATCAGCGTAAACAAAAGAGTCGCGGACGCCCTGGAATTGTCAAGATTGGATATGGTGGTCCAAGAGCGACTCGCGGTCTGCATCCTTCTGGTCTGACTGATAATCTAGTATACCGTACAAAAGATCTGAACGGTCTTGATCCTAAAAAAGATGGTATTAGACTAGGTCATAGTGTAGGAACAAAGAACCGTAAAATTATTGTGGCAGCTGCAATAGAGGCAAAATTTAAAGTGTTTAATGCAAGAGTGAGTTTAGTTGGTAGTAAATCTTAGAACAAAAAAACGTCTTGTCTCGCGAGTTACTGGAGTTGGAATTCACAGAATTAGATTCAACTATAATTATCTAGAGGATATTGCCGATGCCATTACACGAGAGAACATACGCAGTTTAATTACTGCAAATTCAATTACTTTCAAACCCATTGTTGGAACATCCCGCGGTAGAGCACATCAAAAGAAATTACAAAAGACAAAACGAGGTAAAAAAGCAGGTTCTAAAAAAGGTAGAAAAGGTGCTAGAGTTGGCAAAAAGAAAGTATATGTTAAAAAAGTTCGCTCGTTACGATATCTGCTCGGTGTGGCAAAGGATCGAGGTGAGCTACCAAATGTAGAATTTTGGAAACTATACAAAATGGTTCGTGGAAATACGATACGAAACAAAGCACACCTTCGTTCTTTGATGGCCGAAGTTATCACCGTCAAAAAAACCTAAAAATAATACACGGTATCTTTCATGTTTGTAATGTGACCATCTTTTATAATCACACCTTCTGCCGATAATAGCAATCTCTTTTTTGCTTCACCAAACGCATATCCTCCAACTGACCCATCAGATCTTACCACCCTATGACATGGAATGGTTATTGGTGTTGGGTTTTTGTTCATAATGTTGCCTATGGCACGTTGGCCGTTTTCAATACCCACTGCTCTTGCAAGTTCAGCATACGTTGTAACGCGCCCTTTTGGAACTTTTTTGAGTTTTTCATATACACGTAATGCTAATTCGCTCATAGCCATATTGCCTCCAATCCAAATTTTTCGATCATCGATACGATTCCTGCCTTGAATTTCCCAAGTCCTGCAGAATCAACTAGTGCTACTTTTACCCCAGGATTGCGTTCTAGTATATGCAAAAACATCTCTTCATCGATATGTTCTAGGGCATGTTTTGGTACCATTGTTCCTAGTGCATACTCTCCCTCTAGAAGCATCTTTGTAAATTTCTCAGGATAATGTGTTCCGCCAAAACAGATAGCATATGGAGCCACATGATGCGTATTATACGCCTCTCTTACCACGTCGGCCACTCTAGCACAAAGATGTTGATCATTCCACTGTAATGACGTAGTTCCAACCTCTACAAATATTGATGGGATCTCAAGTGCTGTAGGACCATGATGCGTTGCCTCTACTGTAATGTGAAATTTATTAAATTGGTCTCTTTTATTCCATAGAATTTGCATATACTTTTTTTGAAATCCATAATACGGTACTGCCACTTGTCTTTCGTTACCGCCGTAAAGTGCTTTATCAAAATTTCCCGTGCTATGACACGTTAGAGCTAGCCTGCCTGACTCGGCTGCATGTTTTGACAAAAATACACACGCATCATAGCCTTTCTTTTCTGCCAACCAGTCAGCAGATATTGATGGAGTATCTATTATCAACAAATCATATAATGGTCCAAAGAACTCTGAACCAAAACCCTTCATGTCTGATGCTATATGATTGGCCATGTTCAGACCTGCTGGATCTTCTCTAAAAGCCACTAACAAATCCACATGAAAGGGATATAAAGACGCCTTAATAATTGCCACCGTGAACCCAAAGCAGACGCTCAGAAATATGTCCAACACGATAAAGATGGCTAAAAAGTCAGACAAGGACGACTATATGCAACACCTAAGACTAGTGTTGCTAGGTATTGGTGGCGTTGGTACAATCGGATTTATCATCCAATTTGTATTTTCGGTTATGACAATTGGAGAATAAATGGAATGTCAGAAGAAGAGAAAAAATCACACTTGTTTGCAATCAGAACCACCGGAGGTCAAGAAAAGGTAGTCATGGGACTTTTGGAGGTAAAGGCTCGTATGGACAAACTCAACGTAATGTCAGTTCTTCTAGTAGACGGCTTGAAAGGATACGTCGTAGTAGAGGTTGAAAATCCAAATGCTGCATATCAAGCAGTAGATGGTGTGCGCCATATCAGAGGACAGTTGAGAGGTGAGCTAACCTTTGATGACATTGAAGGATATCTTGTAAAGAAATCGACTGTAAAACAGCTACAAGTAGATGGCACAGTAGAGATTACTGGCGGCCCATTCAAAGGAATGAGTGCCACCATATCTAGAGTTGATCATGAAAAAGAAGAGGCAACTGTCGTACTCTTGGATGCAGCATACCAACTTCCCGTTACAGTGGATGCAAATTATCTAAAACCTGCAAAAGCTAGGAGCAAGAAATAAATCTCATGTACATTGGTTTGTGTTTATAATGGCAGAAAATCAAAAGATATCATCACTTGTTACTGGAGGTGCAGCCTCGGCAGGTCCACCTTTGGGTCCTGCACTAGGTCCACTTGGTGTAAACATTATGGAGATCATAAACGCAATCAACGAAAAGACAAAAGACTTTGAAGGTATGAAAGTTCCAGTTACTGTTACAGTCTATACTGAAACAAAAAAATGGGAGATCGAGATTGGAATTCCATCCACGTCAGCTCTAATTCTAAAAGATGCTGGGATTCAAAAAGGATCTGGAACCACAGGTACCGAATGGGTTTCAGATATAAAGATGGACACAGTTGTTAAAGTGGCAAAGACAAAGATTGATAGCTCTTATGCCACGTCGATAAAATCGGTTGCAAAATCTGTACTAGGAACGTGTCGTACACTGGGCATAAAGATAGAAGGTAAAACTCCCGCAGAGATCACCGCCGAGATAAACGATGGTAAATGGGACGAAAAATTTGCCTAGGTAAAGTCTGGGTTTTTTTCTGTTTTTTGTAGATCTATAAACGTCTCTGTATCATTTATACCGTTTATCTTGCCGATTTTTTCTATTACTATATTATGTAACTCTTCAAGGTTTTTTGCTCTAACATGAACCATTATATCAAATCTGCCAGTCACTTCGGATATCTCATCCACCTCTTTTGTCAATTCCAACTCTTTGTGAATCTCCGCCTTTGCCTTTGGGTTTCTAGATATACCGATCGTTGCCTTTACACCCACGCCCAATACTTTATCATCCACTAGTATGGTAAATTTCTTGATAACGCCTGTATCACGTAGCCGTTTTATTCTATTATATAGAACAGATTGTTTAGAATTGAGTTTCTGAGCCAAGGTAGGGATGGATATAGAGCTGTCCTTTGAGAGTTCTGTGAGTATGTTTTTGTCCAAATCGTCAAATGTGCGCATCGCTTGAATTATGTTTTGTTTGTTAATAAGCATGCCCGTATAAGAGATGCCACTAAACGATTTTAAATAGGCAAAAGAGGTTTGTTGTATGGTAAATGAGTCAGAGGTATTAAAGATGATAAAAAAGGCAAAAGAGAGCTCAAAAAAGCTCAAATTCAAACAATCTATAGATCTGATAATGACCTTTAAAGACATTGATGTCAAAAAGGGTTTTGCCATAAACGAGATCATACAGCTCCCAAAAACTAGTGCTCCTGCCCTAGTATGCGTCATGGCCACAGGAGATATGAATCTAAAAGCAAAGACTGCAAAGGCGGACATGGTTGTTGATACTGACGAGTTAAACAAGCTTGGAACAAACAAACGAGAATCCCGTAAATTTGTAGGCAGATATGATTTCTTTCTAGCAGATACAAAACTGATGCCTCTAGTCGGCAAAGTTTTAGGACAGATACTAGGTCCTAGAGGTAAGATGCCCACACCGGTTCCATTCAATGCACCAATCGAATCATTTCTTGATAGGTTTCGTTCTTCGGTTCGTGTCAGAGTTCGTAGTTCACTTGCAATGTCATGCAAGATCGGCAACGAGGGAATGGATGATGCCGACTTGGTTGCAAACGCGCTTGTAATAATAAATGCTGTTGAAAAGAAACTACCAAACGGTGAAAAGAATATCAAAAGAGTTTTGGTAAAGACCACAATGGGACCAATAATAAAACAAGTCATACAGGCTAGGAAAAAAGGTTAGAGATGAGAGAAAATAGTACTGTATTTCCTGCAAAAAAAGTACAGGTATACAAACAAGCTCAAGAACTTCCAAAAAAATATAAAGTTTTGGCACTTGTAAAGATGGAAAAAGTTAGAGCATCACAGATACTAGACTTGCGTAAAAAACTTCTAGGTGAGGTAGAATTTTTAAGCGTCAAAAACCGTGTGATCAAAAAAGCCTTTAAAGAATCAAATCTAAAAGATATGGCAGAACGTCTTGGAGGTCAATGCCTTTTGTTGTTTACAAACATGTCTCCATTCAAACTCAATGTACTATTATCAAAAAACAAAATAATGATGCCTGCAAGAGGAGGCGACATTGCCAGTATTGATGTGGTCGTACCACCAAAGAATACTGGTGTGGCTCCAGGACCCATGCTTACAGACTTTAAAGAAGCAAAGATACCTACAAAGATAGATCAAGGAACCATTTGGATTACAGAGGAGACGACTCCAGTCAAAAAAGGCGAGCCGGTACCTGAAAAGATCGCGGCTCTATTGACAAAACTCGACATAAAGCCCATAGAGGCAGGAATTACTCTCAATAGTGCTCTAGAAGATGGCATAATGTACAGTGCTAAAGATCTCACAGTAGATGTACAAGCAGTTAGAGAAGAGTTTGCAAAGGCACATGCTAGTGCAATAGCGCTTTCAATAAAAGCAGGATATGTTACTGCAGAGAACATCAAACAGATACTTGCAAAAGCATCAAGTCATGCAAGAGCACTCTCTACAGAGTCTGGATACCCTACAAAAGATACAATCAAACCTATTTTACAAAAAGCGAATGCACATGCATCTTTGGTTGCATCTGCTGCAAAATACGAATCAAAGTAACAGTGGCCATCAAATATCTTTGTCTAGATAGATTCTGTGTAAAACATTGTATTGGATGTATATTTTTGGAGGTTTTTGAGATGAGTGACTAGGTTATATGATACAAGTTATTGAATTCGAAGATCAAATGGATGCTTTCCAACTAGAAACTCACATCCAATAAACGTCAATTCTTCAGCCAAAACGTCTTTTTTCTGTATCCTTTCTAGTTCCTGTATGCGGTTAACACGTACGAATTTCTTTAAATCTTTTGACAATTCATCCATATCTTGTGTCTCAACGTATGTGTCAATCATATTTTCAAAATCTTCTTCATATCCCTCTAGATTCCTTTTTGCAAGTATGTCGTACGCTCGAGTAAACACATCATCGTCCATACGAACTAGACCTTGCTCTGAACCATCGTTTATGATCCCCAATAATTTCTCTTGATACCTCTTTCGTTTTATGGCTCCATGTTTGGACAGTGTATCATTTAGATGGTCTACAATGTAATCTCGTGCACTCAGATCTATGATATTTATTTGTCGTATGGCTTCTTCATCAGAAAGAGGAAGTACGGTCTCCTCGTCAAAATCGCATTGTATATCAGCAAATAATTTTGTGTAATTATTTACATTTTCATATCTAGCCTTGGCATAGTCATATGTTATTACATGTATTTTGTTATGTTTTGACTGCCCATATACCATGATAAGCGATGTAGGGCCATCGGTTTTTTTACCACTACGTCTCCCAAAAGATATATCGTTTAGAAATTCTGAACCTTTTTCTTTGATGAAACGCATAAGAACACCCATCGTGTCATTTTCAGGTAGAATGTCAGCCATCCGGGCTATGTCGTTCATGACCGTCTTATCCCCCTGCGATATCCGGTGTACTAGAACATTAAATGATCTTGGAGTTGCCTGTTCTCCAAGTAACGAATTTTCAGTTCCAGTAGCTCCAGCTTTACCGATTTTAGTCTGAAGTTTTTCAGTAAGGTGTAACAAGTCATTTAGTTCTATATTTGGAAAAAACACCACCGAATGCACCGTATCGTGTTCTGTGTTTAGTCGGTCAACCCTGCCCACTCTTTGTACAATCCTCATTGGATTCCACGGGAGATCAAAATTTACCACATAATTACAATCCTGTATGTTTTGACCCTCTGAGAGCACATCAGTAGAAACTAGTATGTCAATCTGCTTTGTTTTATTGTGTGCGTGTATGAAACGATCGTCTATTGTTTTCCATATTGATTCTATTTTATCCTGGATTACCTGTTTTTCATCTTCTTCGTCTTCTATAATGATATTAGAGCGCGGGGAGAAAAGTTTTAGATATTTTTCGCGTGTGCCCATATGCGTATCACCGCTCATTAGTACGATATTATAATTTGAATATCTTTTGCATATGTGTTTGTAGATATGCTTGGCAGTATCTGTAAATCCTGTGAATATTATCACTTTTTTGCTCTCAGATTCTAGTGCTTTTTCCTTGTCTATCGTCTCAAATAATTTTTCCAATTTTGGATCAAATGTATCGATTTCAATTCCACCGATGTCATTTAATTTTTTATGTAGTCTTGATATTATCTTCATGTCTTCTTTTAGATCTTGCTGCATACTGTTAGTATCATACTGGACACTATCAAATTCAACGAGTTCTTTGTTTTCTATAATGGCATTTACAAATTTCTCGTTTGAAATCTCTGTCCCATATTTGGTCAATATTTTTCGGAGTGCCTTACTTGTGATGAATTTCCCCTCATTCATGGATTTGGCAAAATAATCATACAGTCTATACAAGTTGCTCACGCTGAGTTCAACTGCTCTATGTGATGATTCAAATCTCTTTAAAAGCAATATTTTCTGTAGTCTTGCAATAACGTCGATGTTTTCTTTTTCTTTGTCGGTTTTATCCCTTTTGTAATAATCAACCCTGTATGGAACTAGTGCCACTTTTTCCATCACGTTCACTATGTCTTGGTATACTTGTTTGTATGAATCTGCGACATCATAATGTACTGGGCTGAGAGTGGATTTTGGAAATTTTAATTTTTTACCAGCTATTTTTTCATCTGGATAGTTGTTTGCGATAACATTTCTAGTTCTTCGAACCATTATTTCATCAAGCAGTGGCACCATCTGTGTAACTCCATCTTCAAAGTTTTTTTCACGATCCGCGCTTCGAATGTGCTTATAAATATCGTATATGCCCATGCTAGCAAAATGAGAATCATCTCCTGCCGTGATTAGTGATAATTGATGATATACGTCTAGCAACCGGTTGTTTATCGGCGTGGCAGTCATCAATATCACGTTTTTTGGTTTGCCAGATTGCAATAGCTTCATCACTGCAATTCTACGAGCGGTGTTGTAGGTTCGAAAGTTTTGGGATTCATCTATCAATACTGCATCATATTTGTGATAGTCTGTTGGATCAAATTTGCCACTTCCAGTATTTTCAATTGATAACGTCTTTATGTTCATGCTAGTTTCTTGATCAAGCTTACTAGTCCACATGCTTCGTATTATTTGAGCAGGTGCCAAAAGTAGGATTTTTTTACCTTCCAATCCTGCTAGTTTACGTAGCAATCCGATCGCAATGTGCGTCTTTCCAAGACCAGTAGAATCTGCGATAATGACTCCTCCATATTCTCGTATAATGCGCACTGCTGATACCACTGCGTCTGTTTGAAATGATGCAAGTTTTGCCCCATGTAATGGTTTTGAATCTTTTTTGGCGTTGATCATGTCGAGTATTCTTTGTTTGTGATATTCATAGAGTATCTTTAGATACATCATATAGGGTTCCAAGACTTTGCCGAATTTTGATTCTTCCAATATGTGTACAAGTTCTTTGAAATATCTGTAGATTCTTTCCATCTTTGCTCAAACCATTTTTCAGATAATTCGATTGATGGTGGTTCGTACGTGACTAGATTTAGCTCTACATTTGCGGTAAGGCCTGCCCTAGTAAAATTGCTAGAACCGATAGCAGTGGCAGAATTATTGTCATTTTTTGATCCAAATATGTAGCATTTTGCATGATGGAATTTTTCAGTATATTTTCTAAATTCCATTTTTTTGTTTGTTATCAGGGATATGAGAGAATTTACTGTTCTTACGCCAGATGCATCAAATGCAATGGCCATATCTTCATGTAGTGATTTTTCAACATAATTTATGGTACTGTGTTTTTCTATGGATTCTCTTCCGATTATAACACGTATCTTGCCACCTTTGCTTACCAATGTACCTATGGCATCTGATAAGAGCGAGTATCCCCCTACATTAAAGAATCCAGAGGCAATACGGAGCTGATCGTTTGCTGTGATTTTTTCAGATACAAAATTATACATCTTTATATCTTTATTATCAATTATAGTTGGCCTCATTTTTTGATCTCCTGTGATAATTCTAAAGATATATAGTCATATTGTTTGAGAACGCGTTTTCGTACTTCACCATATAGATTTTTTAATGTTTTATTATTTAATATAATTTCTTTAGCCGTATACATGTCAGGATCTTCACCGAATTTAAAAGTCGATATAATGTGTTTGTATTGTTCTCTTGTTAGACCATATGCATGCGCTACTAGTGCATCAAGTTTGGCCAATGTATCTATTCGATCGGCTGGTGTTGATATGTGTTTAATTTTAAATTTTAGCTGTATGGCCAACTCGTGAAATATCTTTTCAGATAATGATAGTCTACATGCTTGTTTTGTTATATCATTAATAAATATTGAACATGGTATAGGAGCTTGTTTTATAATAAAACTGCTTAAATTCACATCGACCATGAATCTAATGATATAATCAAAAACAAATGAATTAAAAATGCCTGCAAGATATAATATTTTACCATAATCAATTATCGGTTTATTATTTTTAGTTAATAATATTATAGAAGTAGAATGAGCAGTAGCATTACTTGGAGGAATGATGCACGATATCATAGTTCTTAGATTTGTGCTACTAGCAACCATGCGATATATGAGACGATATGAATTGATGAACTTTGTGCCCATATTTCCATATAATGACTTTTTTGTGATTTTTTCAGATAGATTCATTTTCGATATACTAAGATCAGCTTTTGTGAATAGGTATTGAAACTGATGAATATTTTTTCCTTCTATGACTGGCCAACCTTTTCCATTTGTGGTAAATAAATTTGCATCATTCGTACGATCAAATTCTCGAACAAAATTTATTTTTGTACCATCATCAAAACCATCAGATATTTTATTATGAGAATAAATTTGTTTTAATATTTCAGCATCGTTTTTATGCCGTAGCTCAAAAATAGTCATATTTTCTGGATTTGCATTTTTGATAAATTTTACAGGCATTGATAGAAATTTCTCTTGTTCAATGTGTTTATCTAATGAATTTGCATCATGCAAGTAAAATGCAGCTGGGAATTCTGGTGTTGGATTGCTGTTTTGCATTGTTAATAAAACAAATTTATAGCTACTATGAATATCAAATATTTTCATCCTATTTTCAAATTCATATAATGAAATTATTTTATTATCTAATATTTTACCACGTAATTTACGTGCACCTTGGCTACCAATAATACCTGATGGTAAAAGTACAGATACCATTCCATTTTCCGTACAAAGATCAAATATTCTTTCGGTAAAAAGCAACCATAGATCAATATCCCCTTTATCTTGAAGTTTATATTCAGATTTAAAATATTTTGACTGGTTTTTAATATGATCTACATATTGTACGTACATATTTTTAATTGATGTATTTTCAAGTAATTTGTTCTTTTGTTTATTTGTTTTTATTTTATTTTTTGATGAACCAAAATTGGGATCATGTTGTAAAAAAAACTCACTATCTTTTGGTTTTAATTTGTCCCATGGAGGATTGCCAATTACAAGATCAAATCCCCATCTTTTATCTGAAAATGCATCTGGAAATTCCAAATCCCAATGAAAGAAATTATGCATATATGCGAGATTGGATGCTTTTTGTGTACTAGTAGAATCTAGATCATATTTCATATCGTCATGAATTTCTTCATTTATAATATGTGCAATTTTTAGATCGTGCACATGTTTTGAATCCATCATTGTTTCTTCTATGGTTTTGTGTGTTTCTTGACTAGAAGTAAACATCGTTATGGTAGAATCGGTACTAGAATTAACTTTCTGCATCATATTGCCTGCACGGGTTATATTTTTTACATCTTTTTTGCTAACTAGTGTAAAATCTTTTAACATGGATTGAACAGTTAATTCTGAAGTTAAAGTATTTTGTTTATTTACCATGGTTTTATTGAGTTGTCTTGGAGGAACCCCAATCAAAGAATTTCCACATTTTATATGATGATCAAGATAAGTTAATGGCATACCTATTGTAAATGAATCCAACCATAAGGAGAGCTTTGCAAGATCTACAGACAAAGGATTCAGGTCTACACCGTATATACATCTCTTCATTATCATTCTTTTTAGTATAGAGTTTGCGGTAAGCAAATCTGGGTTTATTATTATTTTTTTCTTTTTATTTTCAGATATTACATCCTTTATGATCTTGTCTATTTCTTTATTTATTGGAGCATTTGGGTGCCTGCGGATAACATTCATTGCCCAACGCGTTATTTGATCCACTGCGTCAACAAGAAAATGTCCAGAACCCATTGATGGATCAATTATCTGTAAATCGAGTAGAATATCTTCAAGTAATTTGACGTTTTTACTATTTTTTATCATCTCATCAAATTGCTGTTCACGTTTTTCTAGCACATCTTTAAGACCTTGACGCACTAGAAATTTTACCAAAGGTGGAGGAGTAAAATAACTGCCAGAGCTTTTTCTTGCAAACCCACCAATGGTAAGATATATTTCGCCATTGCCAACAAATCCTTTTGGTTTTTCCTTCATATTTTCCGTATATTTTGCATCAAGTATCTGTTCCTTGTATATGACCATCTTTGTGGTAGCCTGAACTACCATATACTCCAACAAGCCTTCATATATAGTTCCAAGGTGTCTAACTTGGAGGTTTGAATAATCTATTCCTTTACCTTTCATTTCTGTTAATCCAAGTATTGCAGGTACAAGATGTTTGTTTTTTACTCTATCAAGTAGATCTAAATCAGAATTTGCAAACAGATTACCGTTGTATTGTGGAAGGTTTGATTTTGAGTCGCCGACAGATATCGCATGAAACAATTTTTTCAAGCGAGTCCAGCATGTAGTACTTTCACCAGTTTTTTCATATGTAGAAATTGCATCCCTAATAGTACGCAAGCCCATACTCTGATATCCTGCATCATCTACAGGTAAAAGATCCCTTGATTCAGCATACAAAATGAATAATAGTCGATATAGCAACTTTAATGAAAGTGCTTTCGCATTTGTTAGCTCTGCATGTGTGTATTTTATGGTAGGATCAAAATCTAATACTGCTTTTACTAGATTTAAGAATAAACCTTCATTGAAAATCTTTTCCTTTATGTCATTCTGTATTTCAACTGCATAATCTTTCCCACCGTTCATCAATGACATTAGATCGGTAATTCCATCTTTTTTCTTTAGAGAAAAAGCACCAAATATTGCAACAAAATACTTTAGTCTTGAATCACTCTTGTCTGCAATGCCATCCAAATCAATTTCAAGATAGTCGGTGCTGACAGATGATGCATGTTGCGAATACATTCTCCAAGTCTTGCCGTTTGTAAGCACTACCCATTCGGATTTTTCGAGCATTGCTACTGCTTCAAATGTAGGAGTTCGGTCTTTGTGTCTTTGATCTAAATTTGGATAATCAACGGATATCACAGACATTCCATCAACATTAATCGTATCTGTGTCGATATTTTTGATCTGATGTCCTAGATTTACCAGAGTTTTTTCTACATCCTCATATTTGGTACTCAAATGTGGAAAAAAATTCTCGCCTTCTAATATTACATTCCTTTTTCTTTTTTTCATCATGGTGATCATGTTTGTTTTCAGGAAATGTGTAGATAGTAAACCTCTGTTTATGAAATCTTCGTTTATTGTATCTAGTTCTCTAAGAATAAGTTGGAGACTGGCATTTGCTTGTAATACATTTGATGTAAATTTAGCATGTTTTGATAATATTCTAGAGAGATTATCATATGTCTTATGATCTAATTTGATTTTGTGTATCACATCTTCTAATTTGACTTTCTTTTTAGAGCTTGTTTTTTTAGTTTTAACTAAAACCATTAAATCATTATCTCTAGTAACTATTGCAATGTACCGTTCTATCCTTGATAATGTTTTTACAACGATGTTTAGAGTATCCTTTGACTGGATTGTGATGTGATATATCCCAATATGTGCATCAAAATGAATTGCATTCCACTCTTTTTTTAGCTGTCCACCTATTGTAGTATTTTTTCCTGTAGAATGCTCAAATCCCATCTTTGAAATAAGATGTGATACTTTGGTATCCATATTCATACAACCGCTTCATTATTTTTTAATATAACAATTCCCATACTTTGTTAATCTGAATCAAAATAGACAATATTTCAAACATGACCATATTCCTATCTTTATGTATTGTTGATCACAGTTTTCCATTAGCGCATAGAAGTCGAATGTTCCGTACGCCATCTAGATAAAATTTCTTTAAAAGTATGAGGTCACATCCTGCCTATAATTATCAAGAAAGTTCTTCATTTGCGCACAAAAATACGTAGCTGACCTCGTACTGTTTTTTCCTTTTATTTTAATGTCCGTCATCTCTGCTGATGTAAGATCATCAATGCCCATTCAATCTCTCCATGTTTTACACATAATCTAGATTTCATATAGTTTTATATTATGTCCGAAAAGCCTTTAATCATGGAATACGTCTATGCGGCACTGCTTTTACACAAATTGCAAAAAGATGTCAGTGAAGAAAATATCTCCTCTGTTGTAAAGGCAGCAGGTATCGATATAAACGAGGCACAAGTAAAATCACTAGTGGCCGCACTTGCAGACGTCAACATTGACGAGGCTGTAAAGGCAGCACCAATAGCAGCGGTAGCAGCAGCACCTACAGCCAAAGACGATGCAAAAGAAGCAAAGAGTGAAGAAAAACCCAAAGAGACTGCAAAATCTGCAGATGAAGCAATGGAAGGTCTCTCTTCATTGTTTGGATAAAAATAATATTTTCAAATCATCAATTTAATTATTGTAAACCTAGTTTAATATTTTCAAACTACGACATACAGAATATAGATTTCTTCGCAATCTCTTATTGTGTAATGATTCCATTTTGTTTCGTAGTATCGATTTTGCTTTGTCTCTATCATCTCCAGCACTCAAAGAGAGAACTGTATTTATCAGATCGGGTAGAGATTCACGTATCCAGCCATCAAGAATTGCATATGTGCTAGGTGGAATGTGTTCTATACGGTTGTCTTTTTCATCTAGTATGCCAGTAAAATTCTCATGCTCTATCCTGTAAATTAGAGAAAAGATACAGTTCTCTGAAGTTGGATTTGTCAATATTTCATCAGAGCGAGGTCCTGCTTTATTTTGTTCAACTTTATTTTTCAATCCTACTGGTTTTACAAGAATTCCATTTACACCTATTTTTTCATTTTCTATTCCAGTTACAGCACCTATTACAAAGTCACGATATTTTTTATCGCCCACGGTAGCAAATACATACTGACCTTCCTCTAGTTCAGGTTTACTACCAAACATACGAGTACTAACAATTACACATATTTAATTGATGATCAGGCGACAAATCTTAATACTTGGCACTATATTCAACAAAATTCGTATGGATAAAAATATTGTAGGATATGTATGCTTGCCAGATCTGCATAATGCCGAATCCGTCAAAATAAAAGACACGTTGATTAATTCTAAAAACATCCAAGAAGCGTATTTTGTTACTGCCACATTTCCAAATGAAGTAAAACAGTATCTAAGTAAAATATCAAATTTATACATGCTTGCAAAATGCACAAACACCATCAAACTTGAAAAAGACATTTCCAAATATGGCGAAGAAAAAGCATCTTTTGTGTTTCATACAATGGAGGATCTTTTTGAACGATATTCTGAAAATAAAGCAACTTTTGTCAGTACATATTATTTAGACTATGAGGCATCAGAGGAAGACATAACCGACGTGGCATCTGTAGTGGTAAAACGAGATAGAATATGTAAAGCCAGCATATGTGACATACATGTATGTTCACCGATAGCTCAAAAATTTGATTTTCCATATAGACATGCAGTCGTATTAGAGATCGCCGCCGAACAATCTCACAAAAAGGTAAACAAGTATTGTGAAAAGACGAGACGAAATGTCCAGTATTGTGGAATAGCCATGAGTAATATGGCTGCATTTTCTATTTTAGAGCAGATCAAATAGTTTCAAGAAATCTCTCGTATACAGAGGTGTCTGCTCCAAGTTCTGGATGAAATGCAGTAGCAATTATTTTTCCAGAGCGTACAGCGACTGTTTTACCATCAAACTCTGCAATAGATTCAACTGTAGAACCAACTGCCAATACAGATGGAGCTCTGATAAACGCCACGTGTATCTTTGGTATTTGAAGTGGCGCTATACATACATCTGCCTCAAATGATCTACCTTGGTGCCCAAACGAGTTGCGTTCCACCTGCATATCAAGAAGACCCAATAATGGTTGCCCTGTCACTCCTGTCGTATGATCGGATGCTTGCTTTGCAAGTAGTACCATTCCAGCACATATTCCAAGCACAGGCATTCCAGCTTTGGCCTTTTCTTTTATGGCGCGCAATGCACCATCTTTAGCTCCGGCACCACCTATTACAGTACTCTCACCTCCAGGAAGTATTATTGCATCAAGATTCATTATCTGCTCTGGAGTTACAACAGTATTCACATTGTATTCTAAACCTGCTTTGGATGATGCATCCTTTAATGCAACAATGTTCTCTCTTACATCTCCCTGTACAGAGTATACTCCGATCTTTATCATGCGTTAGCACCTCGCTCTTGCATGTTTAGATCTATAGAGGCAGCATCTAGTCCCAACATCGACTGTCTTTCATCTATCATATTTTGAGCTTTTGCCACCTTTACTGGATCCTCCCAGTACGTGGTGGCAAGTACTATTGCGTAGGCTCGACGTTCTGCATCATCTGTAGAAAATATTCCAGAACCCACAAAGACACCATCACATCCAAGTGACATCAAATAAGCAGCATCAGCTGGCGTTGCAATGCCACCTGCTGCAAAATTTACAACAGGAAGACGTCCAAGCTTTGCAGTCTCTTTGACCAGCTCGTATGATACACGCATCTGTCTAGATATACGAACCAATTCTTGTGTATCATCTGAATCGTATACTGCTTTTATCAGGCGCAATCCATCGTTTACTTTTTTGATATGTGTTATAGCCTCTGCAACATTTCCCGTACCTGGCTCACCTTTTGTACGTATCATGGCAGCACCTTCTTCTATTCGGCGTAATGCCTCCTCTAGAGAGCGTGCGCCGTTTACAAATGGAGCAGTATAATCCCACTTCCAAATATGACGTAGTTCATCTGCTGGCGTTAAAACTTCAGATTCATCGATCATGTCAACGTTCGTCTCTGCAAGTATTTTGGCTTCATATCCATGCCCTATACGACATTTTGCCATTACAGGTATCGTAACAGAATCCATTATCTCTTTGATTATTTTCACGCTTGCCGTACGTGCAACACCACCTGCTTTACGTATGTCAGATGGTAGCTTGTCTAAAACCATTACAGAGACGGCACCAGCTTTTTCTGCAATCTTTGCTTGTTCTACGGTGGTAACGTCCATTACCACTCCATTCTTTAGCATATGTGCAAAACCACGTTTCACCACAGATGTTCCACAAACCGAATCATCAAATTCTATAATTCCTTTAGCGTCTGTCACGTCACCTGCAAGCGATATCATACGTTGTTTGTGTACCGTTAGCTATTTCTAGTTTAGGTGAAGGTTATGGAGCCATGGTGATTATTCTGCCAAGCTCTTCTTCTACGGCGGTGATTACTGGAGGAATAAACGCATCAGTTGCATTCTGTTCTGGCCACCGTAGCTGTAGTCGATCACCATTTAGATTTATCTTTATGGTGGATACATTATACTCTGACATTCTATCTGATATTGGAAACTTTGCATTTATCGAGGTAAATCCTGTCTCTTTTACTAGTGCTTTTAGCCGGTTCACACCCTCTTGACCCACAGAATAAGATATCGGAGGCATTGCACCATTTGCGGTAACAGTAGTATATGTTGCAGAACCATCATCACGTAACAAAAGTACTTCACTGGAAACTGATACAGCATTTTCTGTTACTCCATGCGATATTAGACGTACTTTATGACGCACGTATTCTATATCTAATCTGTCGTACGGACTCGCTGCTTGGAATGGAATTTGATCCTGTCCCAAAAGTGCAACCGCAAACAGTATGGCAATAATAGCTGGTATAGTTGCAGCCACAATGGTTATTGGACGTACCATACTGATACTGTATACTAGTGTTCATTAAGTATTATCAAAGATTATGTAAAAATTAACGAATAGTGTATGTGTATAATGTTGAGATTTTTAGTTTTAAATAAAATTGATGTGGTTTTAGACATAATTTACGATCAGATAGGATATATTCCAACTCGCATATTTTAAAAACAAGATAAAAAATGAGTTTTATTTTGAGTAAAATACTCTATTTGGATTTTTTTACAGATGTTGGATTGTGTGCTGGGTTTTCTTTGTTGTATGAATCTGCTCTTTTAGGTTGAGATTTTGTCAATATATAGTATTAATGATGGTGTGATTTTAATATTGTGAATTTTATATCTTGTTAATTCTCAATAGGTTATAAACTAATATGATTTTCCATTTTTACATACTTTTGTATAACTCGAATTTTTATGCCTAAATCACATCCTGATATTAGAAAGCTTGTGCAACAGACTATATTTTTACATAGTAATTCTGATGATGAATTAGTTACAAACGGAGTTGCATACGTTTATGAAGTAAAATTTCATCATTCAATTTATCATATGCACATATTGTCACTAGACTTGATCTCATACATCGAATTAGATTTATGGGATATAAAGTGAAATATCCAAGTTGTGAAAATTAGTGTTCATTATAATTGAAACAGTGATCCAAGATTGTGTCTAAAACATTACATTTTGGAGCTTTTCATATTTGTTGAAAGATCTTCTATTATACAAGAGTTTTACCAAAAATAACTTAAATTCAGGTCTTGATGTAACACATTCGTGGGGTCGTAGCCTAGCCTGGTAGGGCGACAGTGCGACAAATCACCGCAAAGGGCTCCAGAGGTCGCTAAACTTCTGACTCAGGGATGATGTAAGTTTGGAGCTGCAGTGACCCGTAGGTCGCCGGTTCAATTCCGGTCGGCCCCACATTTTCACTGTTTTTTTCGCAAAACGTTTAGTGCAGACCCAGCCTTGAACCATTCCAACTGTTTTAGATTATAGGAATGAATCAAACGTATCTCATCTTTACCATCTGTGTGCTCTAAAACACATTTTACTGGTTTGCTAGGAGCCATCTCTTGCAGTCCTAAAAGGGATATTTTATCGCCATATTGCACCTTTTCATAGTCGATAGGATCTTCAAAGGTGAGTGCTAGTATACCTTGTTTTTTCAGATTTGTTTCATGTATACGTGCAAAGCTTTTAGCTACAACTGCTACGCATCCAAGATATCTAGGAGTCATGGCCGCATGTTCTCTGCTACTTCCTTCTCCATAGTTTTCATCTCCGATTATAATCCAAGATAAATCATGTTTTTTATAATCACGGGCAATCTGCGCGTATGGTGCATCTTTTCCAGTAAGCATGTTTGTTCCTTCACCTACCCGTCCATCAAATGCACTTATTGCTCCAAGTAACATATTATCGCTTAGAGCATCAAGATGTCCTCGAAGTGAGAGCCATGCACCAGCTGGAGATATGTGATCTGTAGTACACTTGCCTTTTGCTTTTGTCATTATGAGCATTCTTTCAAAGTCTTTGCCGTTCCATGGCTGAAACGGTTCAAGTTTCTGAAGTCGTTTACTTGAAGAATCTAATTTGATTTGTATAGAATTAGGATTATCAGAAGGTGGAAGATAGATTCCTTCTGTGAGTTCAAATCCATCCTTTGGCACATCGGGTGCAGGTTTTGGTGGCTCTAATGTAAATTCTGTTCCATCTATGGTCTGCAATGAATCACATACTGGATTAAAGGAGAGTCTTCCACTCAATGCTAATGCTAAAACAATCTCTGGGCTCGCGATAAAGTTCATCGTCTCACGCCTACCGTCGTTACGTCCTGGAAAGTTACGGTTAAACGAGGTTACAATTGTATTTGCGTCATTTTTCTTTAATTCTGGGCGGCTCCATTGACCTATACACGGACCACATGCATTTGCAAGCACAGTTGCCCCGATCTTTTGTAGCGAGTCCATCTGTCCGTCGCGCATTATAGTAGCACGTATCATCTCTGATCCTGGAGTGACAAGCAGAGGTATTTTTGCATTAATTCTTTTTTTGGCAGCCTGTCTTGCAATATCGGCTGCACGTGACATGTCCTCGTACGAAGAGTTTGTACAGCTGCCAATTAATGCAACAGATATTTTGTCAATGTATCCTTTTTCTTCAACTTCCTTGGCAAACCTTGAGATTGGTCTTGCAAGATCTGGTGTATGAGGTCCGACTATGTGAGGCTCCAAAGTTGAAAGATCTATCTCGATTACTCTATCAAAGTATTTTTCAGGTTCACGCTCCACTTCTGGGTCAGGGTTTAAGAGATCCTTGTGCTTGTCTGCCATCTCTGCAATTTCTTTTCTCTCAGTTGAACGTAGATACTTGCTCATACTTGCATCATATGCAAATATTGACGCAGTGGCGCCAATCTCAGCTCCCATGTTGCATATAGTAGCCTTGCCCGTACAGCTGATTGAAGAGGCACCTGGACCAAAGTATTCTACAATAGAGTTTGTTCCTCCAGAGACGCTCAGCTCTCCGGCAACGCGTAGTATGACATCCTTTGGTGATGTCCATCCACTTGGACTACCAACAAGTTTTACGCCGATGATCTTTGGACACAATAGTTCCCATGGCATTCCAGCCATCGTTTCGGCCGCATCCACACCACCGACTCCTATTGCCATCATTCCAAGTCCACCTGCGTTTGGTGTATGTGAGTCAGTTCCTATTAACAGTCCTCCAGGAAATGCATAATTTTCAAGCACCACCTGGTGTATGATACCTGCACCAGGTCGCCAAAATCCACATCCATACTTTGATGCAGCAGATTCCAAAAATAGAAACACTTCGCTATTTTCATCAAGTGACATCTTTGTATCTGATTCACCTTCAGTTACTGCACGTATAAGATGGTCACAGTGTACAGTAGTTGGAATCATAGTCTGATTCATCCCAGCTAGCATAAACTGTAACATCACCATCTGTCCAGTAACATCTTGTAGTGCTATACGATCAGGTTGTAAGAAAACATAATCAGATCCACCACGTGGAATTGAATCAGGTTCTTTCTCAAAATGTCCAGCCATTATTTTTTCGACAAGTGTTAGAGGATGACCTGCCATACGGCGATAGCTTTTAACACGTTTGTCCAATATCGAATATACTTTGGATACTAGTTCAGACGTGGTTGCCACGTTCACATATCATGTATATTGTTGCCCATAAATAAATGCAATTTTTAAGATTATACGTGTACACATGGTTATTTAGATATATGACCGACAGACTGGATCTAGACGTTGTTCATTCAAATCCATACCAGACAAAAGCTATTGCCACATCCACTAAAAAGTATGAGGTCAGCTACTCTGTATTTTTGTGCGTAAATGCATCTATGTGCATTGTTAAGTATTTCGTGCTTTTTTGCGTATTATTGTTTAGCGTTCGCTATGTGTGGTTTTTCCATTAAAAGTGAGAATCTATTCGGGACATTATTCCCACAACCGTCTTCGTCCACTTGTTAGAGCTTGCCGCAGTTATCACATCGGAGCATTATCCCCATATACTTGCTCGCGGCTGTACATCTAACTGTAATTTTGTTCAAAATCACTCCCATCTTTTAGCAACCAGTAAATGACCTTTAGCATCTTTGCTGTAGCTGCAACTGTGGCTTTGGAATTGCATCTCTTTTTTTGCAAGTCTTTTATTTTAAAAGCATATAAAGAACTCTGCATAGTATAATGATATGTCTGAAATGCCAGATATAGAAGTAACAAAAAGTTCGAGTTTTAAAGAAATTAACGTTACTGGACAAGTTTCAAATCTAAATTATGATGGAATGAAGTTAACTGTTTTACATGATTTTCCAGATCTTCAAAAGGCATTAAGTGGAAATCAGTTTAAAGCATCAAAAGCTATTATAAATCGAGAAATTGAATGTACGTTAAATTTATCTCCAATAAATATGAAAACATGGTCAATTATGTTTCAAAAAGAAGTGTCACGGTATGAAAAGTTATTTGGTAGAATTATGTCTCCAGAAGAAATTCAAGAAAAATTTAAACAAAGTGAATAAATTATTTTATACTTTGGTAAATACGCGTAGGTTTTCATAGGTTTCATTTGGCTATTAAATTAGGAAGTTTTTTGTTCAGTTAGGGTTGCCATGTTACGGATAAATTCCACACCTAGAAATTCAAACATAGATCATTTTAATTATGCTCCAACTAGTTGTGTTAGGAATATGCTATAACCATTAGACCTTGTGCATATCCATGTGCTATTGACAAAAAAATCAATAGCCCGATGCATATCCTCATAAAGATAGATCAATTCTTTACTATATACTGTATGATCAAAGCATAGAAAACAGATCAAAATGTCACAAATATGACAAAAACGGTAACATCATGCGCAGGCATGTTGCACAGAGATATGCTACTTTATTTGTGAACAGACTCGTTCCATCGGTTTGATAACCATATGTGTCCAAGAGATCAAAGAATTCAGATGATTGTTTAAATGACAAATCTAAAAGATCCAAAATGCAAACAAAAACACTAGGGCTGTTGAGAGAAAGTCCATGTTCGTTGGAGTTGACGTGTACAAGGAATTCTTCAGATAGCAATGGTGGATAACAAATGCAAAATAATCTTAAATGTGCAGATTAGAAATCAATACATAGACATTAGGAAATTTTCCCAAACAAGCGTGTACCGAAGATCATGATGAATCATCAACTGTATGGTATGACATAAGATTAAACTCCGTTAGATATGTCATAGTATTGATTTACAAGTGTTTTATCCCTAGTATCAAAGACAAGTCGCATAATATCTCTGTTTTTTGCACATGCAATTACGTGTAAATTTTAACAGATGCAAAATAAAAGATGATGAATAGTCGTTTGTTACAAGTATACGCTCAACAATTATAAACGCAGATTGTATTTCTATACTATTGTATAACGAGGTATATGATTAATGGTAAACAAAGGATTTCCAAAATTTAGTATGTCACAATCAGGCTCTCAAATTACGGCACTCAAAAACTATAATTTGCCAGACTTTGTTCTCAACATTGTTGCAAAAGAATGTAATTCAGAATTGCTTGAAAAAGGAAGAATAGATGACAGACTACAAAGTATGAACAACCGTGCATTAGATATGTTACACAAAGTATTTGTCGACAGCTCTGATGACAAAGAAGGCAAATTTGCAAATTTAAGATTTTATGCATACATTACTAGTATGTATCACAAGTGTGAGATACTCGTAAACGAATCTATTCCTGGAGGTTCTAGAAAAAACCACAAAGTTCCAGTTGCTGTAAAAAATAACGGCATGTATACAGCTGTTGCATACAACAAAGCAGTAGGTAATTCGATAAACAAGAAAGAGACTTCAAAGTTTTATCGTATCGTAGATGATATTAAAGCTGGTGAACATGGTACACAATTAACAGAAGCAATATATGGTTCATCAGTTGGTTTTAGTAGCGAGGCCGTAGCTGAACTTGAAAGGCTTGCTAAAGCAAGAACTACAGAACCAGAGGCTGCATTAAAATTCAGACTCGCAAACTTTGAAGGTAATATTTATTCTATAATCAGCGACTAAGTGCCTTTACTGCGTTTACATCAATTGTCGTAAAGAGTGGTTTTTCTTTTGTCTCTAGATGATCCTTACCGTATGTCTTTAGTGCAAAACCACCATGATAATGTTTCATCCATATCTCGTGTACATCTTGTTCATGTCTACGATATCCACTACGGCGCAACATCTCATGGCAGAGAACATGTGAGACTATTGGGCAGTTTTTTTCAGCACAAAATTCATCCACATCATCATCTTTTTTTGGGCGGAGCCAAAGTGACATACCAAAGTTTTCTGCATAATAACCCTCACATGTACAGTCAGTCCATGTGGGACGAAAGTTTGTGAGGTAAAAATGCAACGTATCTGATCCGCGCAACTTGTGATCTTGTAGTAGCGTATGTGTATCTATTCGGTTTAACAATCCACGCTTGTCAACTGCCATTTGATCGCATATTATATCAAAATCTTCGTTGAAATTTTCATATAGCCATGAGGAGTAAAAATTGGCCATGCGACGTACGTAGGTGTATTCAGATGTGCGTGTTTCTAGTTCATTACGTGCAGACATGAAAATAAAAGACAGGCGCAAAATATTTTCCAAGAATCTATGTTTGACCCTCGATGCCCATCAAAGTAAGCGTCGAGCGAATCTTGTCGATCTTGCGTATCTTCCATGTAATAGTCTCGCGGAGTTTTTCTACTGTATCTGACTCTATCTTTGCCAAAATATCATAGGCACCAAATGTGCCATGTACTTCACGCACTCCTGTTAGACCTTTGAGCTGATTTATGATAGGCTCTTCAGAACCAAGTTCACAGTTTATCAGAACATATGCAGTTGCCATGTATACTATACACATCTGCCATATATCAAGTATTGCCTAAAGCATTGACATTACATAGATCTTTAATCAGTCTCTGACATCTTGAGAAGCATGACCAAATACGAGCAGTAACAGGCACAATTGATAGGCGCGATATACGTAATAGATCCCATCCTGCAAACCGAGAATCTGCTTTTATCGCATCCAATCTGACAGGATGCGTCAATGGTCTTTCATATTTTACATCCACCACAACAAATCGATCATCTTTTTCTTCTGGATTTGGATATGGATCGGATACAACTTTCATTATTCCAACTGCCTGCCTCTCGGTTCCAGTATGATAGTATAATACAAGATCACCTTTTTTCATAGTACGCATATGTTTTAGTGCAAGATTGTTGTGCACGCCATCCCAAACGGTTTTCTTATCTTTTGCAAATTGTTCAAAGCTATATCCACGCAAACCAGAAGGTTCTTGTTTTGCAAGCCAATATTTCATAGTATGTGATGATAGATGTTGACATTTTATCTTTCCTGTCATCTCTCAAGAATGTTCCCCGGTTCTGACTCGCACAGAGTCATAGGCAATAGCCATTAGCCTCACTGAGTTCCAATACCGGGGGATGCCCTGTAGCGTGCCTGGGTGAACCGCCAAGTCATCTAAATCAAAACGATACGAATCCTACGGTCCGTCTGCACGCCTGCTCTTGGGGCAATTTTTACGACAGTCTAGTCAAATATTAATCCAGAGACGGTAATCTCAAATGCAGATATAGATTCGCGTATTTTTCTATTAGATTGCACGCGTCCATCTATTGTACCGACGATCCCGATCTTTTTCCCGTCAACCTGCACTACTGCACTTTGACCCTCGTTCATCAAGGGATGTTTTGCAGCAACTGTATTTGCTTTTAGACCAAATTCAGTCAATATTGCCTGTAGGAGTGATTTTGCTTCAGTATAGTTTGCTCCACCATGAGATATGACAGTACATAGACGGATCTCTTCGGTTACTGGCGATTTTGTACCAAATACAGTTCCAATCTCAAAGAGTCTTTGCGGATATGCCTCGTGTACATTGTGCGAAAATGTCCCAAGTAATCCATCAAGTAATGAAGAGCGCAATACCGTATTTGAAAAACCTGTCTTTGATACTCGGAGGTTTTTATTAGATGCGCCATCTACTAGTGCAGAATTTTTTGTCTCTGTGCATCCAAGTCCAATCATAGTCTCACCTAAAACATGTATACCTTTTGCTACTGTGCTTGCAGAACCCACAAACGAATGCGGAGAGAGTTTTGGCTCTAGATTTTGTACTCCATATCCTAGCATCGTCTCCTCTACTAGATCCATCGGACTAAAGATATCAAAACGATGACGAGGAATACTACAAGAGAGATTGCCGTTTGAGATTTTAGAATATATACCACTTTTTGCTAGTGATGCACGAATCTGCGTTAGAGTCATCTCAAGACCTATTGTCTTGGATACAAGTTTTGAAGAAAGTTTCTGTGTTGCAGGCAAGAGTTTTGCAGTAGAATTTCCAACACCAGATATTCCAACCTCTTGTATAGTAAATCCCATCTCTGATAAAGTATGAGCCACTACAGAGAGTGCATCTTCTACATCTCTTTTTCCCATTCCTGTAACTTCTACAAATATTCCATCAATACCGTTCTTTAACGCCGTTGATGCTGCGTTTATCACTGGTGGTAAAGATACTGTCTTATCTTCTGAATCCATGAGAATTGGAACGTGAGTATCGCCTTTCAAGAGTTTGCTATACAAAGTTCCAGTCTCTGTTCTTTCAAGAATCTCTTTTACAGACATTTCAACATCATGGCCTAGTGGAGCAAACCTGTGTGATCGATCTACAGTGCAGTATCTGATTGGAAATTGTATAGAGTCGAGATTGTGCACTCCTATAGATGATTTTTTTCTTTTACGACACAATCCAGAATGTAGATCCTCTTGCATAGACATTAGTGATTTTATCTCAAAATTATCGAGTTTTCTACCACGTGCAATTATTCCCACAATGTATGGTCTGATTTTTGCAACTTTGGCATCTACATGAATGTGTTCTTTATGTTTTGCAGATTTTATTTTGAATTTTGCTAGAGGTTTGCTTTTACCCAAGATATAACGTAGTCCAGCTGCTATTCCGTATATCGTAGAATAATCTGGCCTATTTGGACTATACTCTACACGCACTAAACGCTCATCACCTCCCTCTATGTCTAGACCAAGATATGGCAATATCTCGTAGAGTTTTTTGGTGTTTTTTACTCTGGTCAACTGCGAGAGATGTCTATATTCGAGTTCGACTACTGGCATTTTGATACCTCTCTAAGCCATTTCATATCGTTTGCATAAAACTCTCTAACATCTGAGATCCCATACTTTAGCATTGCAATGCGTTCTATTCCACCTCCCCATGCAAGTACAGGTCCAGGTATGCAGAGTGGTTGTGTAACTTCGGGTCGAAAGATTCCCATACCAAACATCTCTACCCATTTTTTGAGTCGTTCATTATACACCATTGTCTGAAGCGAGGGCTCCGTATATGGAAAGAATGTAGGCCAAAACCTCACTTTACCAAGTCCAATTCGTTTGTAAAACTCACGTTGTATTCCCATAAGATCCCTCAATGTCGCATCAGATCCAGACAGTACACCTTCTACTTGATTAAATTCTGCCAAATGCTTGTAGCTTTGTTTTTCATTACGAAAGACTCGTCCCAGTGAAAAGATACGTGCTTTTTTTGGACGCATCCTTGCAAGGTGGTTTATTGTAACACACGTAGTATGGGTTCGTAATACAGTACGCGTAGCCTCTGCTTTATTCCAGTTGTATCTCCAGTTTTTTTCGTGTGTATTTGCAACCTTTGTCATTTGATCTTTTGTTGCAAATCGTGTAGAGTTTGCACCCTCGATGTAAAATGTATCCTGCATCTCACGCGCCGAATGATCTTGTGGTGTAAAGAGTGCGTCAAAATTCCAAAATCCTGGCTGTGCAAGATTGCCATCAATCTCGGTAAATCCTAGTGCCACAAACGCTTCACGCACTTCACGTATGGTCTCAGTTAGTGGATGGTGTCTTGAAGGGTAAATCACTGGTACATCTGCACCAACGTCTATTGCACCTGTATGCGTTCCATTTGTATGAAAGTCAAGAGATAGTCCTTCATCTGTAAGTGATATCTGTTGCCTGTTGGTTTTTTTAGTTTTAAAAAAATCTGATCTCTTTAAAATTTTTTCATAGTCAGAATCGGCGTTTATTGCATCCTTTTCGGCAATCTCCATTCCAGGGTCTGCAAACTCGCCAACTTTGAACAACTCTAATAGTTTCTCGCCAGGTAAAATTTTTGGAATAGATTTTTCAAGCTTTAAAGTTCCATCTTTAATGGAGACTAGTCCACTAGATCGCACACCTTTTAATGCTGGGCCAAATGCACCACCTAGCTCACTAGAGGCTTTGGAGATAGACAGACCATCTTTTGAATCCAAAAGTTTCAACAGTCTACGTTCTGGCAGTCCATGTTCGGCAGCCTCGATTCCGTTTCTGTCAAGCAAAAGCATTATGGATGTGTGGGTGTTTACGTTTGCAATTTTTTTTAGCCTGAGCCATTCCACACCGCGTCTAACTTGATCTTCTCCAAGATTGGTTCTTGTGACAATCTTTGAGATCTCAGATGTACCATGTTCTTTTAGTGCTTTGATGATCTTTTGTTCAATCATATGTAGCACTTGAGTCAATATAAAAAATATCTAAAAAGACTTTTTAAACCTTGAGATAAATGTTAAAGAGATGTCAGCCGACGGTTTTACGGTAACACCGTGGGATGTCAAAGGAAAAATTGATTACGAAAAGCTGACCAAACAGTTTGGTACAGAAAAGATCACGCCATCAATGTTAAAGAGAATTCACAAGGCTACCGGTGAAGATCATTTCATGTTACGTAGAGGTATCTTTTTCTCTCATAGGGATCTTGGGATTATACTAGATGCACATGCAAAAAGAGAGAAATTCTTTTTGTATACTGGAAGAGGACCTTCAGGTCACACACACATAGGCCACATGATTCCGTGGGTATTTGCAAAATGGTTGCAAGATAAATTCGATGTCAATATGTATTTCCAGCTTACAGATGATGAGAAATTTTATACAAAACAAAATCTAAAGTTAAATGATGCCACCGGATTTGCAATCGAGAATGCCCTTGATTTTATTGCACTAGGTTTTGATCCAAAAAAGACAAAGATCATAATCAACACAAAAAACATAGCCAATTTGTATCCCATTGCAGCACAGGTTGCAAAAAAGATAAATTTTTCAAACACAAAGGCCATTTTTGGTTTTACAGGAGAGACAAACATTGGAACTATATTTTATACGGCACTCCAATCTGCACCCTGCTTTATCGAAGATGCACCAGTGCTCATTCCACTAGGAGTCGATCAAGATCCTCACTTTAGATTAACTCGAGATATCGCGCCAAAACTTGACAGATACAAACCTGCACTAATACACAACGTAATGCTTCCTGCATTGGAAGGTCTTGGTGGAAAAATGTCTGCATCCTCAGATACAGGTACCATCTATACAACAGATGAGCCAGAGCAGGTAAAGAAAAAGATAACAAAGTATGCATTTTCTGGAGGTCAACCAGATATGCAGATGCATCGTAAAGTTGGCGGAGATCCAAATATTGATGTCTCTTTTCAATATTTGAGAATGTTCTTTGAGCCAGATGATGATAAACTTGAAAAGATACGCACAGAGTACAGATCTGGTGCGATGCTGACAGGTGAGCTAAAGGCAATATTGATTGAAAAGATAAACGTATTTCTTGCGAAACATCAAAAAAAACGTATGGAGGCTAGAGACCATCTTGATGAGTTTCTCTATTCAGAGAGATGACCTCCAAAGTGCGTGTTCGTGTCCAGTGTCAGGATAAATACGAGGCTCAAAAACTTGCTAGCATCATATACTTGCGGGAAAAAGGCGAGACGTTTTTGGATGCAATAATTGGAGTCTATGATACAGAAATCGTACTGTCGCTAAAAGACAAGTCAGCGCACAGCGTCATGATGGCCAGTGTTTCACATGTAGAATCATTTGTGGATTTTGCCCAATCTATAGTTGATGGCAGAGGACAGATGCTTGGAGTAAGCACATTTGGCTCGCAGGTAGAGCTTTTAAAATCAAACCAATGATTTTGATATTTCCGAATCCAGCTCTTCTTGAACGCGCATAAAATACATGGCAGTTGTGTATGGCATCGCATCAATGTTGCCATCTATAGCCATAACAAAATATCGAACTGCGCGTTTTGACATATCCAAATTGAATTTTTGTGGCAATATCGAATCTTGTTTTACAGCAATTTTATCTTGTAGCCATGATGGAGCCATCTCTTTTGCATCAGATATGATCTTTTCATACCAAAAAGCAAGTAGTTTAGGTTGTAGACCTTTTTGCATATTTTTCACGTTTGATTGTAGCTTTCCAGTCAATTCTTTTACTATCATATCTTTACCTTGCAGGTTTTAGTATTATTGAGCTGAATCAAAATATGAAAAGCTGGGTGTCAAATTTCAAGCTCTATGACCTTCAAAATCTACTTCGTTATTACGTATACGTGTGCTAGATATTGGTTTATCATCATATGCCATTACCATATCTACTGATATAATTTCTATCGGTTTGAGTCCTTTTTGAGTTCTTTTTGTGTTTAATTCTATCCCTTTGTATGATGTCTCATCACTTGCAATCAATGCATCTACTTTATCTTCTAACATTGCTGGACCAAAGTCATCATCTAGATGGCTTATCGAATATTTTGCATCTGGAAAATTCTTATTCAATGCATTATGAAGATTTTCAAGTCGTTGTTCATACACATGTAACAGTTTTTTTCCTTTTCTAGATGCCATACGATCACCACATAGACCAATTATCACATCCTCAGATAGTTCGAAAGATTTTGCAAGTATCGCCATGTGTCCTTTGTGTAGTATGTCAAATGTACCACCAGTAGCTGAAACTTTGAATCGTTTCATGATGTTTGTGGATTAATTCCAAAAATAAATCTAGACTATCAATATGAGCGATATAGGTCCTGGACTTGTTAATGCCATCATATCATCCCATACATATGTCTCCACATAATAAAGACCAGTCCTCTCTGGAGTCCACATTACCCATGCTATCTCTGTTCCATGTGTTTCAAGTACTCCTTCATATACTCCCACATATTCCACGTATGGGTTTTTTTCTGATACCTTTACCTGTGCGTAATAGGTATACTTTTGTTCTAGGTCATATCCTGTTGCATTGTTCAAAGTAATCTCAGATTGTATCAACATTGTACTACCTACATGACCTGTTCCAATAATAACGCCATCCGTGTTACGTGTCTGTACGTTTCCAATTAATGCTCTATAGACATCGGTATCTTGTGGTATTGACTGAGCCAAAACAGAGATTGGAGCTAGTAAAACGATAAAGATCAGTATTGTCGCCATCATGTATTTCATACATCATGGTACATTAAATTAGTAATACGTGATCTAATCAAACAAACTAGTTAGTGCAAATTACCCAAAGCATACGCTAGGAGACTTAAAAAACAGAATTAAAATACCTTTAACGGCGTTTTTTCATGCCTGTGATTACCAACCAGTAAATTAAACCGGGAGTCAGTCCCACAATAAGTGGTATCCATACGGGCCAACCATCTGCTACGTTTGCCATATGAAATTATAAAATGACATTATATTTAAACCCATCTTCATACGCAAATTCAAGATCACATCATGGTTTACACATAGTGTTTAATTATGATGGTCAAAAGGCGGCAAAATGGGATTTGTACGTCATGGAATGGACCGAAGGGGATTTGAACCCCTGACCCCCCGCGTGCAAGGCGGGTATACTACCAGGCTATACTATCGGCCCCAATCAAGAGAGCATACATCATGATTTTAATTGTTATTATTTTCACGTATATTGAGTATATTTGGCACAAATTCTATTGTGATCACATCAAAAATGACAAGTGCTGCCCATATGTCAAAGATTTTATTTGAATAAAATACATACTTGTTTATGGTTCTTTTAGAGTCGACTCAAAGTCTAAAGACAGGCGACAAGGCACCAGATTTTGATCTTTTAGGAATAGATGGTTTTAATCATTCCCTGTCTAGTTATGCCGAGTATGATGCCATTCTTGTGATCTTTATGTGCAATCATTGCCCATACGTAAAGGCCAAAGTAGATGCAATAAATAAACTCTACGAGAGATATAGTAAACACGTGGCCATTATAGGTATAAACAGTAACGATGCGATAAAGTATCCTGACGATAGTTTTGATAATATGAAGATAGTGGCTACTGAAAAAGGCATCAAATTTGACTACCTATATGATAAATCACAAGAGGTGGCAAAAGCATATGGTGCAACATGTACCCCAGATCCATTCTTGTTCAATTCGGATGGTAAACTGGTATTTCATGGAAGAATTGACAACGCGATGAAACCAGAAGATATTGCTACAGAAAAAACCATGATGGATAACATCGGTATTTTGTTAAATGGAGGTAAAATTGAAAAAGACTTTGACCCATCCATCGGTTGCTCTATAAAATGGAAGCAAAACTAGATTATTTCTATACAACTGGTTTTACAAATACTATCGTAAGCGATAAACCTAAAATGTCAGCACGATTTCGTATATGTATGGGCCGGTAGCTCAGCTTGGCTGGAGCGTTCGACTGATATGGTTTCTCAGAAATCGAAAGGTCGTGAGTTCGAATCTCATTCGGCCCATTTTTTTTATCTAGAGATAGTTTCGTATGAAGTTTGAAACCATTGCATTGCATGCATAAAATTAGTGGTAGCCAAATCCACTCTAGCTGATGCATCAGCAGAGTCGGAGCCAAATAACAGTAATCGAATTTTTTTAGTTTTCAATTTTATGGTAACAGCTTCGGCAGCCTCTGAAAACAATCCTAATCCTTCACCGGTTCTAGAAAAAATTGCCACTATCATTATACCTCGTTTTTTTGGCCATACTCGACGTAATAATTTATGCAGATCCAAGTCAAGCATCGAATTCGCAGATTTTGACATATCACCCACATGTGAAACAGTCCATCCACCATTTCGCAGAACAGAGGCTGCAGCACCACACAAGATCGAACCTAGAGCATCTGTTGCAATCAATACAGTGTTTTTATCTGCATTAACTATCGTATTATCGTTGGATGCAAACCGTATAGAATCCCTTAGAGCATTTTGTAAAAGATGTAATTCTGCACTTCCAATATTTCCTTCCTCGTATGTGCGCATTACATATTCAGATGCTGGCAATATCACCTCTGACATTATTTTTTCTGTTGTTGCACCCATATGTAGACAATTACGTATCATATGATGTGCCGTTTCAGCAGAGTTGTCAAGTAACAGATCTAGATATTTTTTTGTGACAATATCATAATCATCTGGAAATGAGAACAGATCCGTTCCCTCATGGACAAACCACACTATGGCATTTCCCACATGTTTTTGTCCGATAACTCCCTCGGCATATAATATACCAAGATATTTTGAGAGTGTAACGCGATTCATACCAACTGCTTTTGATATTTCAAGACTAGAGAGCCCCACTTTTGATTGTCCAAGATTATCCACTATTTTATGCCGAATCACACTTGCGTCAGTCATAAAGTATGTACTGTGTGGTTCTGTATAAAGTCTAATTTCAGCTTTTTTTGGTTTATGTAAAACACATATCAAATCTTATATAGTAATATACCATACAGTACGGTATGCCAAAAGCAGGATTCAGATCGATAACAGTGTCAGAAGCAATCTATGAAAAATTCCATGACACATATGAAGAAAGCAAGACGGATCTTGCGGTAAGAGGTGTTCGTAGCTTTTCTGGCTATGTCACGTATATGCTAGAAGAGATTATGCAAAAGGACAAGACTTTTGCAAGATATGCTCCAAAACTTGAAAAATTGTCAATTGATGATGACAGAGTTATTTTAAAGGACAATATCAAAAACAGAATAGCCGAAGTGGCCATACAAAAAGGTGAACTATACTGTCAATTATGCGAATCTAAAAACTGTGTACATGTAGGATACGTATTTTCGTTACCAGATGTATATTCTGTTCTAAATTCTCACGGAATAAAACGTCCACGTTAATGGAGGAGGTGGGATTCGAACCCACGAACCCCTAAGAGACGGGATCACCCATTTAGATCTTAAGTCCCGCGTGTCCAAGGATACAATATCCACTTTGGCCAGGCTTGACTACTCCTCCATGAATATACAACATATATGTAAGATTTAATGGTTATTGTGGCTATTCAAAAGAGATCATACCTGGCACATAAATCCAAATTCATTTTGCAGAGTTTAGTTGTGTAATAACATTATATCAAAATTTGTAAAAGAGTTATAAGGATTTTAGAGGCAAGTAGATCATGCTTCGATAGCTCAGCCTGGTAGAGCGTTACCTTGGTAAGGTAAAGGTCGCGGGTCCGGATCCCGCTCGAAGCTCTAATAATTTTTCAACAATAGTTCCTTGTGTCCAGTACGTTTGTTTGCATTAGAATTAATAGCCCTATTTGCTACTATACGCTGAACATTCCAACTGCCTCCAAAGATATCTGTTATTCCAGATACATTAGAATTGGTAGTCATAACATAACATCTCTTTTTTGCAAGAGAGTTGCACAATGTTGCAAGGCGATCAAGTTCTGAATCACCAAAATTATCTGCAGAATAGCTAGTAAAGCTGGCAGTCTTGCTTACTGGCTTATAGGGTGGATCAAAATATGCAAAATCTCCTTTTGTCGCATCGCGTACTATACTCTCAAAATCACCACATATGATTTTTATTCTAGAAGCGCGCAAAAGTGAGCTTGTCGCTCGTATATTTTCTTCATTTACGATGTTTGGTTTCATATAACTTCCTATTGGTACATTAAATTTCCCTTTTTTGTTTACCCTGTATAGACCGTTAAAACATGTACGGTTTAGAAAAATTAGACGTGAAGATTTTGCTACTTCGCTTTTGGGAGTTGATGCTCTTATTGCCCCATAGTATACACGTCTGTCCCTTTCATACTCTCTTGCATGTCGCTTTAGTGACGCAATCAGCTCTTCTGGTCTATCTCGTACAGTTACATATGTGAGAATAAGATCGGCGTTGGTATCAGAGACAACACAGCGTTGAAAGGGGTTTTGTTCTAGTATATGAAAGAGAAATGCACCACCACCTAAAAATGGTTCATAATATGTGCCATATTTTTCTGGCATGTTATCTGAAAGTACTTGGATTAGCTGACGCTTGCCTCCAGCCCATTTTACAAATGGTTTTGCCTTTTGAACAAGTCTGCCATATTGTAATGCCATACATAGTATATCGATTTTGTTTGAAGTTAATAAAAGACAACAAACTATTACAATCTGTATAATTTTTTTTAGTTAAAGTATATGAACAGATAACACTAGGGAATAGAAAATAAAAAGAGGAAAAATGTTTCTTGGTTAATCCCACTTTGACCAGGCAGCCATCCACCTGTATGTCCAAGTGTTTAGCTTTACACCCAATGCCGCCATCGTTACCGATAGCACTGCTCCAGCACCCGCACCTAGCGCGACAGGACTATTGTAGAATTTTCCTACCTGCGGTTCGATTGGGGTCATGTATGGAGGCAACGTTGGTCTTGGGTACTTGAACGCGGTCTCAAGTGGGTCTGCCACAGTGATTAGGTTAACCATGTTGAACAGTGGTAATGACATTCCAACTAACACGCCACCAAATAGTATTAGTGAGTGCTTGTTGCGTTTTGTAGCCCAATATGCCAAATCCAACAGCATTGCAGATGGAAGCCAAACAGGGGTAACAATGAAGTCATAAGGATACCCAAGTGCAAACCATGCACCTTTGGCAATCCATGTATACACTGTCATAATCAATGCGTAATACGTAGCTGTTCCTGGAACGCCAGTAAAGGTGAGATAATATGTCGCACCTACAACTAACATCAAAGTTTGCGATATTGAAAATACCGTAAACGATGTCCAAGCCCAGTCAGTATAGAAGATATAATCTCCAGCATTGATTGTCAATAGAGTCGAATTTACCGCAACTACGATTATGAAGAGGTAGTGGGTACATCGTCTAAGCCAGACCATTGTTATAGCTACAATGTGGTTAGTATATAAAATTATAGACAGGCGTGGGGTATGAGGTCACGTCCCTGCATATAATTATCAAAAAAGTTCTGTATTTACGCACAAAAATGCAGAATAGCTGACCTCATACGGCGTGGGATAAAAAACCAATCAAAACGTCATTTTTGGCATATCATGAACGATTTTTACACATTTTAAGCATAGTGTTCTATCATATCGACGACAAGAAACGATCGAGTTAAAGACATTGATGCAACTCTAGACGTCTAAATAGAATATGACCAACAAAAAATTGCTAGAAAATAGATCAAAATTACCCTCTCCCACTCATGTTTTTTCTGATTGAAGATATATGGCGTTTGCTTTGAGATCTGATCCAAGATAAAATCCGTATTTTTCAAACGATTAAGCTAATTTCTTATGTATGAATATGACAAGAATGCATGTTGGTTGTTTCAACAATGATCATTTACAAATTTTGATCGTGTGAGTGATGTAAATTTTTTGTTGTGTTTTGATTCTTTTCTCTCGTTGATAAAGAGATCTTCATTACTGACATCTATGTTGTAATATTATTTAATCCAAAATGTTTCTACTATCAAATTGAGATATTCAAAAAACTAGAGTAAAATAGAATTAATTTTTGAAAACTATTATTCCAATGCATATCTATACCCGATAGCATAAGTTTGTTCAATTTCCATCAACAAATCAAAAGATTTATGGATCGACGTTATTAAAAAACAAGCATGAAAGTTAGTAATGACGACCTTCTTCAGGCATACAAAAAATATACGTGAAAAAGATAGACTGCATGGAATATGTTGCATCCAAATACATGGATACAGCATATCCAAAACTGCAAACATAATGTTCGTTTCATATCAATGCGTCAAAATATGAAAAACATGGACTCAAAGGCCTGAAAGACGGAGTCCGTTCTAGAAGACCGCGGTTAATATCTACAAAAAAGTTTGTAAAATTACAAAATATGTGTAGAGACTGGAACTGTAATAACTGCAAAGTAATTAAAACATGAGATCAATAAAATAACTGGAATATAATACACATGCCTATAGAATAATGCGTAACTGGGATCTAACTGCAAAGGTACCACAAAAAGTTCATGCTCGTGTAGCCTCTGCAAAAGAATGCAGTAAATGGCATACGCATATTTCATACGTAATTAGGCATGTAACTCCACAAGGATACAAAAGACCTTATGCACAATCAAATTTTAAATTGAAAATGTTAAATTTTTAGGCATAAATTACACCATCAATTTTGAAAATTAATTCATTATGCATACGATCTAAAGTATTCATTCAAGATGAATCCATTGTAGGTCTTGACGGAAAGACCAAGAAAAAATTTGTGTCGACGTGATGAACGACCTCAACAGATCATACGAGGAAATCATCAAAAATTTATGATATATGGCATAAAAGGAATTAATGGAGAATAATGTTTTAGAGCTTTTGATAAATTTGACGGTTCCACATTTTTCAAATTTATCAAAATAATGGTTGGAAAATACAAAAAAATAGTGTTAATCGTAGATAGAGCTAGACAACATATGACAAAAAAGCTTGAAAAATATGTTAAAGCAAACAAGGACAAGATAAAAATTGAATATCTTCCACCTGCATCACCACAGCTAAGCAGTATTGAAGCAATTTGGTTAAAGTGTAAACGTGAGAAAGATTATTCGATATACTATCCAACAATCGATGACAAGAAGCGTGCCATTATAGAATATTTGAGAACGCAAAGATTTCCAAACAATGTTATGGATTATTTTGCTCATGAATCAGCAAATTGAACGAACTTATGATCTGGGGTATAAATCAGATGATAATTTTAGATTCAAAAGTGATTAAAGTTTTGACGGGGATAGTAACTAAAATTTTCTTTAGATTTGAACAACATATCTAATCTTCAAAATACCAAAGATGAGATTCATACAACAAAAGAATGTAGTTAGTATATCACACAATAACATAAGCACTGCTAAGTGATATTCAAAAATGAAAAAATTAACGTCTAATTTCCTACGTATAATGAAATGAGTATTGTACCGATTGCAGTTCCAGCGAGTGTAGCTGCGATGATACCGTTGCTGTTTTTGGATGAACCTTCTTCACATACTTTGACAGAAAAGAGATAACCAATTGCTTCGACAATAGTCAAGACAATAAAGGCATAATGTCCACTCGGTGTCGGGTAAGCCCACGGATAGTAGAAATATCCTGCTGCTGTACCACCAAACGTTGCTAGCCATGCTGCAATGTAAGAAAGTGTGATTATACCAGTCATGTTTTCCACACGACGGCCAATCATCTTTTCTACGTCAGCTGCGCCAGCTCCGCTGCCGCCACCAGAACCGAATCCTTTTGGTAGAGTCATTTGAACCATTGACGTATAGAATCCTTTTAAGTCTTTCTTAATTAAATGCGCACTCGTTAGTAATCACAGGACACAATCATCAGGGATTTCTGTCGAGATAATCAAGTCTTGTATTTTTTGTCACTAGACAGTGTTTTTACATGTAATTAGCGTGTAGTGTAAGATCAGAAAATTATTGGTCAAGACTGCAAATAATTACATTGTGCACATACAGAAACATATGATTATCAAAGATGACTGCAAGCATACAGCTATTGGTAAAAGTGGAATATGTGAGATATAGTTTTTTACGGATATTGTGTAAGCATGTATTTGGATTTGATGTCAATCATACTTTACAATATTGGATAAAGTTAGCTGTTGAATGTTAGATTTTTTGTATAGCAATAGCTATGCGTTTGATAAAATAAAATAAAAAAATGGTGCGCTGCACCTAGGGTATGGATCTGCTGTATAGTTTTCCCTCTAGAGCCATCTTGTACATCTCTGCAACATAGGGGTTTTCACCAGGCGTTTCTGCGCCAAGTTCAACGAGCCTTGCGTACACTCTAACTACATAAGCTAGAGCGCCCATAAAGGCCACAACAACACCCATGTTAAACATCCAATGGTTCGGTACTGCGAATATCTCCTCTACAAACCAAAAGTGCCACATTTCGTTTATGCCGATCGTAAACATGGTTGCAAGGTAACCAAGGATGGTCATCTTGAGTCCTGTGTTCATCGAGTTGTTCGGTCCACGAAGTATTGGTACTTTTCTATCATAGATAGCTACAGAACCCCAACCAAGTGGTAGTGCCACAAAGTGTGAATACAACCACCAGTGTGCTGGAGTAAATGCGCTGTCTCTGATAGATGTTTGGTGCAGAGATCCGTCGACAAAGTTGTCTACTTCGACGGATGCAGCAATAGAACCCATGGCGATGACGATGAGCCAAATCTTTTTCAATCTCTGGATCTCGACTTCTTTTGGGATCAATGCCGGCATTTGTGTCATGTATTAACTATCATTTTATCACATATAAAGAGATTGATCTAAATGTTATACAAATATCCATAACAGATGTAAGTATTAACATAATATGAGACATATTCTTTAATGTTTCAATATTTTTTATCATATTTTGGAAATTTATAAAAGCTAAAACTATGTTAATCATAGCTATTTAACAATGTATTACATACTAAAGACAAGCTAAAATATATAACCATGCACGAATCCAAATAAACTAACAGGTATGAAAAATAACACAATTCTAGTAATTGGACTTGGTGCAGTTTTAGCACTAGGTAGTGTTGGTTTCAATTGGATTGATGCCATATTACCAACTGCAGAAGCACACGGAGTTCAAGCACAACTACAAAGTCGTTTCGTAAAGATCGAAGGTGAAACATTTAGTGGACAGTCTCTTGAAACTGGCGACAACATTTGTCTTAATGGCGAACTCGTTAGTCTTGTAGAGAGAGATTTGAGAGCATGGGTTTCCATATTCTCAGAGTCAACCAATGCTGGAAACAGATGGGAGATACAATCTAGAGATCCTCCTGGAAATGTCTTTGATATTGAAGGTAACGACAGAGTCCCATATGAAATCTGTGCAAAGGCACTTGAGCCTGGCGTGTACCACGTACACACACAATTAAACGTGGCAACTGTTGGTCCAGGTCTAGGTCCAGGACAAACTGTTGTTGTCGAGGGCGAGTACATTCTCAAAGAGATACCATACACAAACATTGCATATCAGTCAATAATCATTGGCGTTGGTTATGTGATAACATTCGCTACGAGACCTTGGCAAGTAATCTAGTCCTTTTTATTTCATTTTTTGTTAGTACCTTAGCGTGTGCTGTTTATTTTTCATCAAACATTTGTTCATGCATCAATGTAACACATTTACAGATAAAATTCAGAAATCATTTTACATGTAAATATATATCACAAATTGAAAATTAATCACTAACGAAGAAATAACATACTAGACCTTGTGCATATCCATGTGCTATCTTTATAAACAATTCTAGTTAATCCCGCATAGCTTTCGCTAGGTGTGTACTTTCCGTTTCTAAAGAATTACCCATACGAGGTTTACCCTCACAACCTTTCTTCATCCAATCGTTAGATCATGCCGCAGTTATTGACCAGAGTTTAATCTCCAATGTACAAGACGCGGTTGCGAATCTAACTGTAATTGCTTTCAAACTTATCTTTAACATCCAGTATATGACACGTAACATCTTTGATGCAGTGGCTACTGTGACATTGCTTTTTGGTGCACATCTTACATGTGTACGGATCGCTTCACTCAAAATCCACCTCATCATTCTGCTGCCTCTTTTTGTTATCCTGTCATGCCTTTACCATATCTGCAGAATTGCGTACACTTACCAAACCTGCATACGAATACAAACGGTGAGAATCTCCTCACATCATCAATCTCTACCAAAGCACTGTAATCACCAATTCCTGGAATTGTCTTTAGCAATTGGATCTGTTTATTAGATCTTGCAATTTGGTATATCCTTTTTGTTTTTGCAATGAGTCTATCATACGAGTCTATCGCCTCTAGATGATTCATCAATTCTGTAATCACCTATGAAATGAAGCAATTCGTTGTACTTGAGTAAATGTTGTGCCTGCAATCTTTATCCCCTCTTGTATGGCTGTTGGGAGAGAGTCATGTTCGTTGGAGTTGATGCACACAAGAAATTTCTCCAGATAGCAATGGTTGACAACAAAGGCATTAAACGTGCGAGTTGAAAACCGACATACAGACATTAGAAAATTTTTCCAAACAAGCGTACCAAAGATTGTGATGGAATCATCATCTGTCTGGCATGGGTTATTTCGATACATGACCGACAGACTGGATCTAGACGTTGTTCTCTTAAATCCATACCAGATAAAAGCTATTGCAGCATCTACTAAAAAAACAGACAAGGTTGATGCACAAATCCTAGCAAACTTGTTACGTGGAGGATATATCGAATGTGCCAAACAAAAAGACAGTTGAGCAAAGGCAGCTGGTTCGGTACAGACACAAGCTGGTTCAAGCGAGAACATCTATGATACATGGAATATTACTCCAAAAAGGAATAAAGATTCCTGGAAAAACATTTTCCTACAAATATGTAACAAGCCTCAAGGCCATAAAGGATAAACGGCTTTCTTGCATCAATCCACCTTTACGATCAGAAAATAGCAGATGCCAACATGTTGATCTACAAGAGTGCACGCACAAGTAGAGATACTAAAGATGATTCCTGGAATTGCTGATTTTACAGCTTTGACGATTGCATCAGAGATTGAAAGATTTTCAAATCCTGAAAAACTCAAATCATATGCAGGACTTGCTCCATCAGTTCGCAACTCTGCAGATGTGGTGCATCATGGCCACATAACATAATAGGATGCTACGATGGATTTTAATAGAATCAATCCACTCTCACGTGATGCATGCACCTAAACTAATATTTTACAAAAGACTTGTAAAAAAGAGAGGCAATTCCAAGGCCGCAGTGGCAGTTGCAGCAAAGATGCTAAAGGTCATTTACTGGTTGCTAAAAGATGGGAGAGATTTTGAACAAAATTACAGTTAGATGTACAGCCGCGAGTTAAAATATGAGATAGGGCTCCGACGTTGTAACTGCGGCAAGCTCTAACAAGTGGATAAAGATGATTGTGGGAATTATGTCCTGGATAGATATATGTCTCATTTTTAATTGGAAAACCACACATAGCGAACGCTAAACAATAATACGCAAAAAAGCACGAAATACTTGAAACAATGCACATAGATATTTTGATGCTGATCTCTGTAGAACATGACCGATTTTACAAAGTCAGCAATCTAGAGATCGTGATCTCACGTCTGACGCCTAGTACCCAATAACCTCACAGAACCATTTTGAGAAATGTATATATCATACACAAATAGCGTGAATTCATGATACCTGTATTAGGAATGTTCCTGAATATCTTGTCAACGCTGACAGGACAGCTTGGACCAAACTATGATCCACTGTTCTATGATGTAATGATCTACATCTTTGGCACAATGATGTTTACAGTATTCCTGCTATCAATCATAGCCTACTGGTTACGTGTACACGGCTGGGGTTACAAAGACAATCGTGAACGTTGGGTGGATGAATTAGACAGACACTTTGAAAGAGAAGGAATCGGTCTTATCCCAGACAACGGAAAGTATTGGTAATCTTTTTTCATATTTTTAATCAAGGTATACACCTAATCGTTGTATACTGTTTATTTTATTTATCATACAGAAATAAATTTTATATTAAAAAATAGACCTTGTGCACAATCAAATTTTAAATTGAAAATGTTAAATTTTTAGGCATAAATTACACCATCAATTTTGAAAATTAATTCAATATGCATAAAATCTAATGCAATTATAATATGATATGCTCAATCAAATGTTATTGAATTGGGTCGGCAGGTAAGAAATCTCTATCCTTTGAATCATCAAACACTTTTGAGGTAAATTTTGCCACATAATGCTCTCCGTCTACAAATGGCACGCGTATGAATTCTCTAACTAATTTTCCATCTACAAGTATGCTAGACTTTGATTCATCCATGTCTCTTAATGGAAACTCCCATATCCATAAAAAGTGTCCTAGCTCAAACGGATATTCTTCTTCCCACTGGGCATATATTTTACCATCGTCTGCAAGTGTAAACATGGATCTTTTACATCCGTCAGCAAATCCTACTTTGGCTGGAATGTCAGCCTTTTGTCCGTCGACAAAAAGTTCTAGTGTAGCTGAGATCTCATATGGAACATATCTGTCGTTGATGCATACTTTGAGAGGATTGTTTATGTTAATCTGACCTTGAATTGCAGTGCTAGCAGCAGCTACGGATATTGCAATTGCTGCAGTAATTATAAGAAATTTTAATGTCTGCTTTCGTTTGGACGGATCGCCCATACCAGGCCAGTTCATGACATATGTGTTTGTAGAATTCTTTAAAGGCTTTTCGTAAACACATAATTATGAAGAATGAATATTTAGTAAGATCTTTTCTGAAAATCTAGTATGCATTAATCCAAAGTGCAGTTATGTACAATATTTTTGCATACTAGAAGTAAACGTTGAATCAATAAAAATAGATTAAGTAGTTTTTCTAACCTCTACCTTGTGCTGCATATTTTCCGCTGCGACCACGTATCATGAATGCACCTGCGATACCACCAAAGATGGCACCAGATATTACAGTAGCACCCAAAACGCCGCTTGCATCAAGATATGGAGTTCCTGAACCAGAAGCAGGGTTTTCTTGCGCAGCCACTACGCGCTCGTGTTGTAATCGTAGAGCTTCTTCCAAGGTTCTACTGCCAGTCTCTCCAGAGTTGCCAGTGTTACCTAGGTATTGTGCATATGCATCAGCAAAACCAAGAGTTGCCACAAGTACTGTAGCAAGCATACCAGTTAAGAGTAGTGTTGTGTTCATAGACATATTGGGCAAGCACAGGTATTTAACTTTACTCTTTAATAATCAAGATTCGTACGAGTTACATTTGTGTAAATGATGAATTATGGAATACTAGTTTAGGCATATGTGCCACTTTAATACAAAGGCAAAGGTTAATTTTGAAAGAATTATGACCCATATCCATGGGCAGACTTCATTCACATAGACATGGTAAATCTCATTCCATTAGGCCTATAACTGCTGTGACTCCAAAATGGGTTACACAAGATACAGTAGAGATAGAGAATATGATTGAAAAATACGCCAAAGATGGTCTAAGTCCTAGTCAGATAGGAATCAAACTTCGCGATCAGCATTCCATACCTCTCACAAAATCTCTTACAGGTAAGACAGTAACTGAGATACTCATAGAACGTAATCTGCTACCAGATTTACCTGAAGATTTGGACAATATGGTCAAAAAGGCAATAGGTCTTCAAAGGCACTTGAAAGCAAACAAAGGAGATAGACGCAACGTCAGATCGCTAGAACTCATAGAGGCAAAAGTTCACAGGCTTACTGTGTATTACAAACGTATTGATCGCATTCCTAAAAACTGGAAATATAAGTCGGTCATCGCTCAACTAGAATAGAATGCAAGAAGACATTGGAAAATCATTTTCATATTTTGCAGATACTGTACATGATGCTATAAAGGCTGGAAAAACTTTCTCCATCATCACTCATACAGATTGTGATGGATTAACATCTGCATCCATACTCGCATCTGCTCTCGTTAGATCTGGCGCAAAATTTACCGTTAGAACAACATCAGAGTTTGAGATTGAGACCATAAAATCCTCCAAACGTGATGTGAATCTGATAACCGATTTAGGAAGTAACCACGCATCGGAGATAGAGTCACAGATCGGTGGCGAATGGTTTGTTTTGGATCATCACCATGTACAGGATTCTAAACTAAAAGATCCAAGAATTATAAATTCTTGGAAGTTTGGAATCGACGGAGGTATGGAAGCATGCAGTGGCACAATGGCATACATGGCAGCCATGTCACTTGATTCAGAGAATATAGATCTTTCAAGAATAGCAGTGGTAGCTGCAATAGGCGATAGGCAAGATGTTGGAGAGAGAAAATCATTACTTGGTAAAAACGCTACAGTTCTAAAGACCGCAGTGGATGCCAAACTTGTCGAAATAAATCAAGATCTGCTTTTGGTTGGAAGAGAGACACGCCAGTTAGCTGATGCGATGGCGTTTACTGCACGGCCTTTTATCGAAGGAGTTACATGGAATCATAATGCGTGCATTGAGATTTTAAAATCATGTAACATTCCACTAAAGAGTGAAAACAGATGGCGTGTTCCATCAGAGCTCTCACAAGAAGAAAAAAATTCAATTCTAGCATCACTTGCAGAACACGCACATGGTGATGATGCATCAGCTGTAATCAACGAGATGATTGGCAACACGTATACATTAACTATGGAGGAACCGGGTAGCTGTACACGCGATGCAAGAGAGTTTTCCACAATGTTAAACTCTTGTGCACGCATTGGCATGTCTGGCCTTGGCATCACAATATGCATGGGAGAACGAGGTCAAATGCTCAAAGAGGCTGAAAAAGTACTCGAAGAGTATCGCTCCATGATAAAAGAGTACATGAATACACTCTCTGGTGAAAGGTGGAGGATCAGACAAAGTGGCATATGTGTCATGATCGATGGAGGTGGACTTGTTCCAGAGAATATGACTGGTACGGTCTCTTCGGTCATAGCAGGATCTCCTAAAAATGCTGGAAAGATCGTCATTTTACGAACCAATAGCAAGGGTAATTCCATCAAATTCTCCTCGCGCAAATCCTCAAGATTTACTGGCAAAGTCAGTCTGAATAAAATAATGCAGGCTGGAGCGGAAAAATTTGATGGTACAGGTGGCGGTCACGATGGGGCAGCAAGCGCCCGCATAACTAGAGACAAATTAGACGGCTTTTTAGACTATCTTGAGACAAATGTCGCTAATGTTCAAAATCAGGATAACAATCCGTGATATGACCAAACAAAAGATTCGTACAGTCTACGAATCAATAGAGCCAGATAATGTAAATTTTCCCAAAGGTCTATCCATGAAGACTAGATTGGAATCAGATGCACTCTTTTTTGACTTTGAGTGCTCTAAAGATAGAACGGCATCTCTAGCTCCTACCATTGACGAGGTGTTGGGACATGTACAGACTGCACTAGAGGTCATAAAATAATATGCTAGACCCAAACCTATTGCGCGAAAAACCTGATGAAGTAAGGCGCATGCTAAATGATAGACATATAGAATTTGACATTGACGGACTATTGCACGCCAATCAGATGCGTCTCAAAGATATGGCAATAGCAGATGAGCTGCGCCAACAAAGAAATAAGATTGGCAAGATGATTTCAGAGGTAAAAAAATCTAATGGTGATGCCACAGATCTATTGAAAAAAATGGCAGACATGTCAGAAAAGATGACAAAAGTAGAGATTGCACATATTGAATCTGAAAAAAAATACCATCGTATGGCATTTGCTATACCCAACATGTTGGAGAGATCCGTTCCAATAGGTGCAGATGCATCAGCAAATAAAATGATACGTAAATGGGGCAATCATACAGAGATGGAATTTGAGGCAAAGAGTCACCTAGACGTAGCAGCAGTCTCGAACCTAATAGACATGGAACGAGCCGCAAAGACTGCCGGTTCTAGATTTTATTATCTACGAGATGGACTAGTACGTCTCAATCAAGCAATCATCTCATATTCATTAGACTATCTCTCAGATAACGGGTATGGATTGGTGCAGCCACCATATATGATAAATCGAGCTGCAATGGAAGGTGCCGTTATAGCTGAAGACTTTGAGGATGTCATATACAAGATAGAAGATGAAGATTTGTATCTTGTTGGCACATCCGAACATGCCATGGCTGCCATGCACTCTGATGAAATTATAAAAGGAGATCAGATCCCCAAGAGATACGCTGGGGTTAGCCCATGTTTTAGAAAAGAGGCTGGAGCCCACGGTAGAGATCAAAAAGGAATATTCCGTGTGCACCAGTTTGAAAAAATAGAACAGTTTGTATTTGCAAGACCCGATGAGTCTAGCGCCGAACATGAAAAGATGTTAGAGATTGCCGAGAAATTTTACCAAAATCTAAACATACCTTACAGAGTCATGCTACTTTGTACTGGAGATATGGGCAAGGTCTCAGCCAAAACCTATGACATAGAGGCGTGGATGCCAGGTCAAAAGGCGTATAGAGAAGTTGTCTCTTGCTCCAACTGTTTAGACTATCAGACCCGCAGGTTATTGATCCGTTTCAGAGAACACACCAATGAGCCTACAACATATCCCCATACCTTAAACTCCACTTTGGCGGCCACGACTAGAGTGATGGTTGCAATTTTAGAGAATTTTCAGACAAAAGACGGCCATGTATCCATACCAGAGGTTCTCAGACCGTATATGGGCAGAGAGACACTCTGACGTACCCTTATATTTTAGGCTAGAGCAAGTGGAGTATTGGCTCGTAGAAAAACTAGGGTAAAAGACAAGTGGCGTGAGAAGAAATGGATTACAGTTCATGCCCCAGATTCGTTTGGTAATGTTCCCCTTGCATATGTGCCTATAACCGACAGTGGAAAAATTGGAGGTAGAGTTGTAGAAGTTACCTTGTTTGATATCATGAAGGGAGATCCTTCACAGCACCAATACAAAATTTACTTTCAGCTAGATAAAGTAAATGATGATGGGACTGCAACTAGTATATTCAAAAGATACCAATATGCAACAGAATATTTGCGCAGTCTTGTTAGACGTGGATCTTCAAAGATTACGTTCATTGTAGATTCACAGACAAAGGATGGTTATTTATTTAGAATAAAAATAATTGCACTCACACATCGTCAATTAAACACTTCACGCAAACATGCACTACGTCTTATTGCACGCGACGTGATAACAAAATCAGTTCCAAATATGAACATTGATGAATTTGTCCAGACTGCATGTTATGGTAAACTAAACTCGGATATTATGGCATTGGCTAAAAAGATCATCCGCATAAGACATGTGGGTCTTGAAAATGTAAAACTGATAAAGACTGCCAAAGAACAAATTTCACTTCTAGAGGCATAACCGTAAACGATGACTGTACAAGTCACTATAGAAATAATAATACATGCTACCGAAGATATATCAAAATTTTATGACTCGATAAAGACTATCTTTGATTGTGATTCAGACTGTATTTCAGAAACATCCACCACTGGACATTATGGGAATACAATTACCATACTTTGCATAACAGTAAAAAAACGTAATGCCAAAAAAATTGTACGTGTAATATTAGATGGTCTTGGCAGCTTTGATATATCTAATATCATATCCGAGATTGGTTCTAGATTGACAGAGTCAGGACTGTGTCTGCGTCTAGACAAACAAGAATTCGTACAAGGCAGACTTACACTTGGAGATGGTGGTGCGATAAGAGTGCGTATATACACTCCCGTATATGTAAAAAGAGACACAGAGTCTGAATATATGGCTCTCTTGAGCGCCTGACAAAATAAATATGCACAGTACATCTTGACGTTGCGGGAATGAGGAGATAATAGCCGCTCCAGTCTGAGCGAAAGCGGTGAAGATGCCGCGACGATCCGACCCAAATTCTCAAAAGGTATAAGGCGTCACATTATGCAACACATACTATATGACTCACCGAGTGGCCGTTATGGATGATGATTTATGCCAGCCTAGAAAATGTGGATTAGAGTGCATAAAGTACTGCCCAGTAAACAAATCAGGTGCAGAATGCATTGTACTAGATGAGGAAGTGAATAAAGCTCGTATAGATGAGGACATTTGTAATGGTTGCGGCATATGCATAAAGGTGTGCCCGTTTGATGCCATCACCATAGTAAATCTAGCCTCAGAGTTATCCACGGATAAAATTCATCAATATGGAGACAATGCATTTAGACTCTACAGACTGCCTACTCCAAAAAATGGAGAAGTGATCGGACTGCTCGGAAGAAACGGAATGGGAAAGAGCACCGTGGTAGGACTGTTATCTGGTACATTAAAACCAAATCTTGGAAACTATGAAAATCCACCAGAATGGGATGAGATTTTAAAATATTATGCAGGGACAGATATGAAGAAACATTTTGAATCTATACGTGATGATAGTATACGGGTAGCAATAAAACCACAGCAACTATCATATATATCGGATGCGTTTAAAGGAACTGCTGGCGAACTACTTGAAAAATATGACGAATGTGGTAAAGCTAGTAATTTAATCTCCGAGCTGGATCTGAAAAATTCTGTTGAAAAGAACGTATCCGATCTGAGTGGGGGTGAGCTACAACGTTTAGCTACTGCAGCTGTTGCATCACGTGATGCAGATTTTTATTTTTTTGACGAACCATCATCATACAACGACGTATACCAAAGGGCAGGAGTAGCACGCGTCATTCATGGATTGGCCAAAGCTGAAAAGAGCGTCATGGTGGTAGAACATGATTTGACGTTACTAGACTATCTTAGTGACTATATTGAGGTAATATACGGCGAGCCTGCAGCATACGGTATTGTCTCTGGAGTGCTCTCCACAAAAGTAGGCATCAATGTGTTTCTTGACGGATATCTACCTGGAGAGAATGTAAAATTTCGTGACAAAGCTTTCTCCTTTGATGTATCTGTTTCCAAGGATGAATTTGATACCAACGAGACTATTATCGAATATCCAAAACTAGAGAAAAAATATCCAACATTCTCCGTTAGCATAGATGCAGGTAGCGTCAAGCAAGGCCAAGTGCTCGGCATAGTGGGTGCAAATGCGCTTGGCAAGACTACATTCATGAAGATGATTGCAGGTGTGTTAAAACCAGATTCAGGTCATATCCAAAAGAGTGTAAAGATTGCATACAAACCCCAATATCTAAAGTCGGATACAGATGCAGAGACGATAACCGTGTTGGAGCGTGCCGCTGGTGGAAGGATAGAAGGTAGCGATATGGAAGAGCGTATTATAGATCCCCTTCGGATTAAAAAATTGTACAACAAAAATTTGAACAAGCTCTCTGGCGGAGAGCTTCAAAAAGTAGCCATCGCATCATGTCTTATGCAAAAAGCCGATGTTTATGCACTAGATGAGCCATCAGCGTTTCTAGATGTTGAAGATCGTATAGCAGTAGCAAAATTCTTGCAAAAGTTTGTCCGCTCTTATGGTCGATCTGCAATCGTTATAGACCACGATATACAATTGATGGATCTAATATCAAACAACATGGTACTATTTGAAGGTCAATCTGGCATCAAAGGTACTGCTAGTGTACCTTTACCAAAAACTAGTGCCATGAATCGTTTTCTAAAATCACTTGGAATATCTTTTCGCCGTGATGAAAAATCGCACCGACCTCGTGTAAACAAAGCATCAAGTAGATTGGACAAAGAGCAAAAATCTTCTGGTAATTTTTACTATGGAAAGTAATTAGATCTGTTGTTTTGCTCATAGATTTAACACAAGCAATCCAAATACATGTTTATCAAATTTTTTAAATATTATACTAGGTCATCGTGTATAGATTGGTTTTTTCACATTGCAATTTTTGTCTAGTCTTAAATGAACATATTTGTTTATGACATTCCCATCTATGCAATAATTTTTTCTCAAAATTTCTCTAGCTTTTACAAAATCTCATATATGTTCTACAAAAGAGTTGGTAAAACCTTGTTCTATGCCTTTAACCAACAAAGATATGCCAATGGTGTTATGATCAAGTGTTTGACATCCTAAAATATGTAATTGAAAATAAATGACGGAGCATTATACATTATGCATGGTCAGAATGCTAAGACGTATCTTAAAGGACATATTATCAGAAAAAGAGTCAGAGCAGCTATACTCGGCATTTGATCAGGTAGGAGATGTTATTGTGACAAGAATTCCCGAATCACTTGAATCTAAAAAACCCGAGATTGGTGAGGCATTATTAGGTAGCGTCAAGATGGCAAGAGCAGTATTCTGCCAGACATCGGATGTATCTGGTGATCATAGAACGCGCAAGTTGGAACTGATTGCAGGAAAAGGTACAACGCAGACAGAATACAAAGAGAGTGGCTGCAGATTTGCAGTAGATGTCGAAAAAGCGTTCTTTTCTCCAAGACTTTCAACTGAGAGATCCCGCATAGCTAGACTAGTGCAAGATGGAGAGATCATGTTAAACATGTTTGCAGGCATTGGCATGTTTTCAATTCTTGCGGCTGCAAACTCTAGATGCACCGTATACAGTGTGGATTTGAATCCAATAGCTGCAACTTTATGTAAACAAAGCATTAGAATGAACAAACTTTTAGGTGATGTCATATCAATAGAGGGAGATATTACGACGGTCATACGCGAACAAAATTTAACAAATATTTCAGATCATACACTTATGCTGTTGCCAGAAAAATCAGATGAGTTTGTATCTGATGCAATATCTGCCACAAAGAGCGGAGGTATCATACATTATTATGCGCACGTTCACGCAGAGACAAAATCTGGAATTGCTGATGCAATAAGAGAACGCTGGCAAAAAATTAGTTTTGTAAAATCTGAAATTCTTACATCAAAGTTAGTCAGGGCAGTAGGTCCAAGATATTATCAGGCTGTAGCTGATGTGAGAATTACAAAATAACGGTTATTCATCAGTAATTGATGATTGTTTAGGTTTTACTGTAACCATCGAATATCCCACCCACGAGATTGCTCCCAAAATTCCGCCCACAATCATCAGAATAGAGATGTATAGTACATGTTGACTCCAACTTGATAGTATGAGAAGATAGGCATATGCAAAAAATGCGCCGATGCATCCAGCAAAGATCAGTGCGCCAGCAATCTGTCTTTTAGTCACTGCACTACACCTAGTTGTATCATCTTGTTCATGAATAATCAAATTCTATGGACATCAAATATGCATCTTCGCCATCTCTATAATATGATCCTAGTTTGTTACGGACTTTAAAGTTCATTTTTTGGTATAGATCTACTGCTTCGTTGTTACTGCATCTCACTTCGAGGTATAGCTCCTCGCATCTGTACGTGCGTGCTCCAGATATAGCGCCATTTACTAGGCTACGCCCCATGCCTTTGCGTCTGTGCTCCTCTAATACTGCAACTGATACTAGGTGGCATTTTTTTACAAAGCCAAGTTTTTTAAAATTTGAAAATCCATGCTCACACTTGCACATGACATAACCTACATCGCGTCCACTAGATTCGGCAACCATGAATGTCTCCTGAAACTCTGATAGTAAACTTTCATAAAAAAAGTCAGAATAATGTTCAGGTAATGTCTTTAGATTTATCTCTATTATTGGTATGAGATCCTTTGGTTCTGCTAGACGTATGACATAATCATCGATCTGATGCGTGGCAGCTTGCATGAAACATATACACTATATCAGATATTTAATAGTAAGTGCGTATTCTCGTCCATGTATAATGGAAGAGTGGCAGATAGAGAGCGCAAATAGTATAATCAAATCAGCCTTTGAGATTTCAAATTATGCTATAGCTCCAAAAGCCGTAAGATATGAGATCAAAGGAGGTAACCTACGTTCAGATTTTCCAAATATTGTACGTAAACTCGAAGAGAACGGTATGGGCGCTAGTGCTGAATTATCCAATGGTCGCGTTGCAATTCTCGTATATGAGATAAAACAAAATCAAAGTCGATGGACATCCTCATCTCACATACCAAGGATTCTCTTTGTAATAGTTGTCACACTTGTCATGGTAGATGGATACTATCGAACGGAAAATGCAAACAATGTTGTAAACATTGGAGATCCATTATACAATGCTGCGCTTTATACACTAGCGCTACTTGGAATACTTGGTGTGCACGAGATGGGACATATTGTAGCATCTCGCATTCATAGAGTAAAGACTAGTTGGCCATATTTTTTGCCAGGGATTCCCATATATGGAATACCAACGTTTGGTGCATTCATCCGTTCACGCAGTCACACGCCAAACAGAATAGTGCTATTTGATATTGCAATAGCAGGTCCTATTGCAGGATTATGTGTTGCAATAATTGTCTCAGTATATGCAGCATACGAGGCACCGTTCATACCAGATTATGTTCAAGAAGACATAGTGTTAGAGGATTGGGGTAACGGTGAATCGATTTTGATGAGAGCCACGTTGGCTGCATTTGACAAAGATGTCTCTGATGTACAGATACTGATGACGCCATTGCTTTTTGCTGCATGGGTTGGATTTTTGCTTACATTTCTAAATCTACTACCTGCATGGCAATTGGACGGTGGACATATGGCACGAACAGTATTTGGTACAAAGATGCATACATATGCCACATATGCAAGTCTTGGTGTACTAGTTTTGCTTGGATACTGGGTTATGGCCATGTTCATATTCGTACTGAGTCGCCGCAACGAGGGTATCCGCCCTGCAGATGATATTACAAAGCTAGACTCTAAAAGAAAAGCCGCATATGTTGCCACGTTGGTTCTTGCAGCCTTGTGTGCACCTATTCCGGCAGGGATACTGTAGAACTAGGTCGAAGCAGTACGCGCGAGCCATCAGATACAACAGAGACTTTTTGTCTCTGTCCTCGAGTCTTTAACAGATATTCTAGGGCGTGTTTTGCTGAATCCAAGTGTACGATGCCAAGTTTTTTAGCATACATCTCTGGTAGTACAGAGACAAGACCAATCTGTATTCGTTTTTTTATCTCACCAAGGTACAATAGATCTTCCATGCCTTGGATGTATTTTGACGGACTTTTGAGACGATCTGTATTCATGCGCCCCTCTACAAACTTTTGTAGTGCATGTGAACCTGTTCCTCTAGCACATTCAGCCAACAAAACTGCTACTCCACCATTTTTTACACCAACATATGTACTCCATATCGAATTTAGTGCTTGTGAGAGTGTCTCGTTGCTTGCAGATTTTCCTGTACTAACTACAAGAGTTCCAGTTTCTTCTGCTTCTATGCTAGATGCAACCTCGAATTTTTTTGTCAGTCCCGAAGTTTTTGATGGGTGTCCCACATCCACATCAAGTATTCCTTTGGAATTTGCTGCAATTTCAATTGATTGGATCTCAAATCTATCTGCAAAATTATTTGCCACATCCATGCATTTGGTCGGCATTCCAGGAGTTGGCACATTTCCAGATCTTTTTGTATATGCTGAGAGCATACTCTCTTCCCCAAACTGCCGCAACAGCTTTACCGAAGAGGTTGAAAATCCAAAGAGACCATCAAGATCAATCTCAGATATGAATACGAGGTTTGGTGCATCAATTGAGATACCATCCATCTTTGATACAGAGCTCCCTTCTGGCAAAGAGTCTTTTAACGTCATTGCAGTCTTTGAATCTGCTAGTATGCGTGGTATGGGTTTTGATCTTTGTTCACACAAAAGACAAATTGCAGATATAGTCTGACGTACCGCTGGTGTATCATACAATACAGCAAGCTCTGTACCTTTGCTCATATCCACTGTTGAGAGTTTATCTGTCAGATTTGTATCGTTCAAGATCGTACCACGCGATGTAATCTGTTCGCCCAAATTTTCTGCCATCACGTCCAAGACAAGATCGATTGAACCATAATTTAGCCAGATCTCAGTCATTACAAGATATTATATTTTATATTAGAAAATAAACTATTTGGATCATATGTGGTTAGCAGCTCAGACAAATGCCTTTTCGTCACTGTTTCTGTCATAACTCTGATTCTTCATCGCGGCCATATCTACTGTATCATAGATGTATTTATTTAATCGCCATCATATATTACATGGTTTGTCACTTTTTACAAAATCAAGAAGGAATTAAAATTGCCATATAGTAACATATGAAATTTCATAGAATGATTATAAAAATAATTTATGAATCGTTTAGAATTAGAGTTATCAAAGGTTAGATACGAATATAGATCTCGAGTTAAAAAAATTAATTTTTCCACATTCTATATTTGGCGCGTTGGATCTTTTGAGCTTTGGATATTACAACACATAGAATACACAAACTGCCTGCAACCAAAAGTAAGAATTGTATTCCAAAAGCATTTAATTCTAGTGCATATTGTGATCTGACCACATAATATCCAAACACCATCGATATGATCAAAAGTGCAATTCCGATCATTAGAATATTTTTCAATAATTTTGAGGGATTTTGTGGGTTTATCAATTTTTAGATCACTCGGAAACTTTTTTTGCTGTGAGTTTCATTTGTTTATATTATAAAATGGAATCTTTTGTTAAAGTTTAACCAATACCCATAATATGGATCAAAAGTCTTTTCGTAGAGTTTGCAAATAATCACATCTTGAACATCACAGTACGATAATATTCCAAAATACAATATTTCAGAATATGAAAACACTGCAACTGTATTTATCCTCGTAGCAGATCTCGTAGACCTTGTCAAAACATAACCATGACTTACTCATTCAAAAGATCGAGACTGGTAGACCACTTTCTCCATGTCCGTACCGTTAACGCGAGTCATTTGTATTACAATAATTCTCTCACATATGTTTACTTGTCCTTGTCTCTGCATGATTGAGAATGCGTCGATCAAAAAACTTGCAATATGAATCCGAAAAGACTGCCTCACTATAGATTCGTGCCTAGATTTACACGTATGTAAACACGGATTTGATTCCAACCTTGATAAATCAACAAATAGTTTTTAAATAGAATAAAGAGGGCGGCAGTATGAACCCAAATCCAGAAATTCAAAAGCTAAATGTAAAGGCCAAAGAATATTCAACAATGTTACAAAATATTCATGTAGAGATGAGTAGAGTTATTGTTGGTCAAGATTCTGTAATAGATAATCTTATTTTAGCGCTTGCAACACAAGGGCACATATTATTAAAAGGAGTTCCAGGTCTTGCAAAAACATTGCTGATAAAGACGTTGGCTGATTGTATAGATTTAGAATTTATTAGATTACAATTTACACCAGATCTTTTGCCAGCAGATATTATTGGAACAAAAATTTATGACCATAGTACAGTCTCGTTTAAAACTGTCAAAGGGCCAATATTCTCAAATTTTGTCCTAGTAGATGAGATCAACAGAGCTCCTCCAAAAGTGCAATCTGCATTGTTGGAAGCAATGCAAGAACAACAAGTCAGCATACAAGGAGATACTCATAAAATTGATCTTCCATTTTTTGTCATGGCCACACAAAACCCTATAGAGATGGAAGGAACATATAATCTGCCAGAGGCTCAAATTGATCGATTTATGTTTAATCTAATAATAAAACATCCAACAAAAGAAGAAGAGATTGAGATCATACAACGATTTACAGAAGAATCGGTTCCCAAAACGACAAAAGTAATCACGGCTAACGATTTAATGGAACTACAAGCATTTGTCCACAAAATTTATGCAGATCAAAATATTAAAAGTTACATTACCGATATTGTAGATGCAACCCGACACCCAAAAGAATACGGTCTAAAGATTGATGAAAAGATAGAATACGGGGCATCGCCAAGGGCATCACTATGGCTTGCACTCGGTTCAAAAGCTCACGCGATGCAAAGTGGAAGAGGGTATGTTATGCCAGAGGATGTACAAGCGGTGGTATATCAGATTTTAAGACATAGGATAATTTTGACATATGAGGCACAAGCAGAAAACATTACTTCTGATGATATTATTGCAGATATTCTTAGAGCGGTTAAAGTTCCATAGGTGAATATAATGAGTCAAAATCCAGTAAAGGATGTTCTAAAGCAAATAAAACGCATAGAGATTGCAACTAGAAACAAGTCGTATGGGTCTCTATCTGGAAACTATTATTCCATATTCAAGGGGCAAGGATTGGAATTTTCTGAAATACGCGAATATCGTTTAGGAGACGATGTTAGAACTATAGACTGGAAAGTTACTGCTAGATTAAATGTACCATATGTCAAAGAGTTTATCGAAGAGAGAAACCTTCAGGTGTATATAATACTAGACATATCAGGTTCAGGGAGTTTTGGAAACAATGTTTCAAAAAAATATAGAGCATTAGAGATCATCGCATCTCTCTCATTTAAAGCCATACAAAATAGTGATACAGTTGGAGCCTTTTTGTTTACAGATAAAATTGAAAAATTTATTCCTGCAAAAGGTGGAAAAAAACATATGCTGCAAATACTATACACAATAAACTCTTATGAAGCAAAATCGAAAAAAACAAACATTGCTTCTTGTCTTAAAAAAATATCCAAAATAATAAAAAAACCAGCCATGTTAATTTTAATCTCTGATTTTTTTGATTCAAATGAATTTATAAAAGAACTTCAAGTTTTACGTAAAAAACATGATATTGTTTCAATAATGATAGTTGATGAGAGAGAACAATCCATACCCAATGTAGGTCTTATTGAACTAGAAGACGAAGAAACAGGAGAGCAGATGCTAGTAGACACATCAAGTAAAGAGTTTCAAAAAGAATATCGTAAAATAACTGCAAAACATGAAACAGATTTAATTAAAAAATTGAGAAAATCCAAAGTAGATTTTGCCAAAGTATTATCAGATGAGCCATACGAGATCCCTCTTAGAAAATTATTCAGGTATAGAACGGTGTAATTGATGGCTGGTTTTGATTCTATAGTTTTTTTGTTGGGGCTTTTAATACTTCCAGTACTGTATGTGATTTATTACAAGGTAATAAAACGAAAGAAAAAAGCTGCAATTAAATTTAGTAATCTGATGTTTGTCAAATCTGCTATTAGTAACAAAAAAAGATCGCGCCGGGATTTGTGGTTGTTTATTATGTCACTTGCCATAATTGCTCTCATGATAATTGGATTTGCAGATCCGCATATACCACTAGAGCAGAGCAAAGAGGGGGTCAATGTAGTGTTTGTTATAGATAATTCTGGCAGTATGCTAGCAACAGATTATACACCAAACAGGTTAGAAGCTGCAAAGAATTCTGCTGCAATATTGCTAGATTCATTGTATGAGAAAGATCATGTAGGAATTATAATATTTGAGAATGGGGCAACTACTGCATCCTATCTAAGTCCGTTCAAAGAGAGAGTTAGGGAAAGTCTTTTGACAATATCTCCAAAACAGGGCAAAACTGCACTTGGTGATGGACTAGGCTTGGGAATAGATATGGCCACATCCATCCCGAACAAGAAAAAAATTGTTATTTTGTTAAGTGATGGAGTAAATAATGCAGGAGTGATATCGCCCAATGAGGCGATAGAATTTGCCAAAGTCAACTCGATTCAAGTATACACCATAGGAATGGGTTCAGAGACTCCAACAATAATAGGTTATGATGCATTTAGAAATCCACAATACGCAGAACTCGATGAGAGAACCTTGCAGGCAATAGCAGAGCAGACTGGTGGGAAATATTTTAAATCAATTGACAAAGATACCTTGGATAATATTTACCAGAATATCAGCGAAGAGATAGAACGTGAAAAAGAACAAGTCTACATCAAAGACTGGTTTTTCGCGATAGGATTTGCTATGCTCTTTGTTCAAATTTACTTACGATACGGTCAGAGTAAGATTATCCAATGATTAAGTTCATTTTATTGGGTTTTTTCTTAATATTTGCTACAGAGCAAGTCTTTGGACAAGAGATTACCATGACTACCAATCAGACAGATTATTATTTTTTGGTTGGAGAAGATGTGGCTATTAAAGTTGATACTAATAGTAGTTATGGAAAAATTATTTTTGGAGATATGAAATATACTGTATCTAGTACGATTCAGCAGTCAAACATACAAACTACAAACGTAAATTCAGGCAATTTACAAGTACGATTAAATCCCGGTATTGATAATTTACTCATACAATTTGGCCTACAGCAAATTCCTGTCACACTACAAACTATGTTGCATGTCACTTATTTTGAAACAGTGGAAAATATTTTAGAACATAATTTTACAGTTCACATTATTGCAGATGAATCACAGAAAAATGATCCAAATCAAGGCTCACAACAACAAAATCAAGGTAGAAATCAACAAAGTCAGCAACAGCAAAGTCAGCAACAGCAAAGTCAGCAACAGCAAAGTCAGCAANAATTTGGCCTACAGCAAATTCCTGTCACACTACAAACTATGTTGCATGTCACTTATTTTGAAACAGTGGAAAATATTTTAGAACATAATTTTACAGTTCACATTATTGCAGATGAATCACAGAAAAATGATCCAAATCAAGGCTCACAACAACAAAATCAAGGCTCACAACAACAAAATCAAGGTAGAAATCAACAAAGTCAGCAACAGCAAAGTCAGCAACAGCAAAGTCAGCAACAGCAAAGTCAGCAACAGCAAAGTCAGCAAGCAAGAGACCCGCTCTCACAAGAATTATCATCAAGATTACAAAATAATCAAATTCCTCAAGATAGTGGTGCATTACAACAAAGATTTCAAGATGAATTAGATAAAGGTCGACAGGTAGAACAACAATTTCAAGACGAGTTGTTTCAAAATAAAGATCTAGAGAGATTAAATCAAGAGTTACAAAATGAAGATTATCAATTAACAGAATCTATTTTGAATGCCGAATCTAATAATACAGGAAATTTCAGTTTAAACTATCAAAACCAAGATGGTCAATGGGGAAGTTTAGAAGGTAGGATGGAGAATGGAGAGATTATAGATCTCAAAAAACAGACGCAATCTTCACAAGAGAGTATGAATGAGGATCTTCGATCTAGTGAATCATTCCAAGAATTAAGTCAAGAATTGCTTGATGAAGGGTTTGTAGAAACTGATACTGAATTTGATGTACAAAATAGTTTATCAGAACAAGGCTCGAATTTGGAAGATCAGGGGCAGGAAGGTGAGAATATAGATCAAGAATTAGAAGAATCAAAGATGGAACAGAGATCACAGGTTGCTGTTCAATATGAAAACCCAGAAACAAATGTAACTGCAACCATTACAGGAGATTTTAATGACGAAGAGTTAGAAGACGTGGTTCTAACGCGCTCTGATTCTCCGTTTGATTTCTTGTGGTGGATTGTACCACTTTGGATCATAGTTGGAATAATTGCTTATTTGATGTATAGAAGATATGGAAAAAATGCAAAAGTTGGCATTATCGATGATAAACCATTCGATTATAGAGAGACAGCTAGACAATTAATGGCTCATGCAAAGAATGATTTTGTTCAAAAAAACTATAAAGATGCGTTTGCAGATGGTGGACGTGCAATAAGATTACTCACAAGTTATCAGTTAGGATTGAACAAAGAGATTACAAATAAAGAATTGCTAAATCATCTAGAATTTACCGCTAAAAACTTTATGAATATATCTAAAGCACTAGGTACATGCAGTTTAATAGAATTTGCAAAGGCAGAACCAACAAGTACTAATTTTGAAAATGTTGTCTCTGTGTTTGAATTACTTTATAAAGAAAAACGTATTTGAGAATTTTACAAATTTGTTGATGTACATTTTTGAATAATTTATTTTTCAAATTTAATAGGCATAAAAAATCAAGTTGTGTGATAGATTATTGTAATTGACAATATTTATGATTTGACTCAACAAACAGAGATCATGATAAATTAAAATTCACAATGTGTTTTACGCAATATTATAATTGGTCCAAAGGGTTGCGCTACCATAACGTAATGAGTATCTGCAAAAACACCGATGAAAGGCTATTGTGGAGCACACTAATCCCCTACAACATTTTTTATTTATTTCAAGTATAGTGTGGATCAAAAGTCTTTTGGGATTCTAGGCTTACTGTACAAATAATCATTCTTGAATCTCACAGTACGATAATATTCGGAAATGTGATATTTCATAATTTTAGATGTTTCAGATACTGCAACTGCGTATTTACCCTGACGCCAACATTCTTCTACAGCATTCATGCGTGGAGTTGCACGTGGAAGATATTACAGTATCTTTATGATCTCTAAGATATTCTTTCACCATTCGAGAACGATGCTGTGGGGCTCTATCCAAAATAACAAATATCTTGCCAAATTTTTTTTCAAGCAATTTCAAATAATCCACAGTTGATTCACTATCAAATCTATGATAAGTTTTGAACAATTGTCTTCCATCTTCAGTTACTGCACCATACACTATGACTTTGCTGTGCATGCCAGTCCATTTTACAACTGGAGGTATATCCACAGTCCAGTATTTTTTACCTGTAATTGAATCGTATACGAATATTGATTCATCTTCTTCTATAACAGTAAAATCTTCAAATTTTGTGCCTGAAAGATCACGTTTGAGATTATTCTGCCAATTATAACACATGGAATCGTTTGCAGCATTGATGTGAACTCTTTGTGGAGTTTTTGGAGTCATGCCGTATTTGTGTAAGAGTTTTCTAACATATGTTATATGGAAATTAATTTTTGCTTTCTTAAAAATGACTTTCTTCATAATCTTTGGAGTTATACTTGTATTATCTATTGCATCACTGATTATTTTATCTAGTTTATGAGCTTTAATTAATGGAGGTCTGCCACTACGTGGCAGATCTCGTAGACCATCAATGCCTTTTTCATCAAAACGTTCTATCCATTGATTGACCCATTCTGGAGTTCGAAATAAACCAGCTGCGACTTCTCCTATGTTCATATTGTTTACATGAACCATTTGTACTGCAACGATTCTGTCACGTATGTTTGGTTCTCTTTCTTTCCTATGGGCGTCTTTGAGTTGTTTACTTAGATTGTCCATACATGATTGAGAATGTACCGATCAAAAAACTTTGCGGTTAATGTGAATTCCAAAAGACTTATGCTCCATACTATACCTGTGCTGGAATAATATCTTCTACTATACGTGTGTATTTGTGCACAATTTTGGATAGTTTGTTTCCGCAGACATGACATGATTTTTGATCCACCTCGGTTTTGTTATCAATGTGAACTGGTCGTTTTCTGCTGGTTCTTGCATGTTTAGAGTGTTTTCTTTTTATAACTGAATCTGGTTTGTTGGGTTTTGCACGAATATTCTTTGCTGTAAGAGCATTTATCGTGATTTTTAATTCTTCATTCTCATTTTTTGTCTGTTGTATCGTTTCTCCTTGTTTGTTTTCCTTGCGTAATAATGCAATTTCCTTGTGTGATAATGCAAGTTCTTTCTCTAGATTCTCAGACCTAGGACAAATGTGGTCTATTTTTTCATTATTCATGAACGATTTTTTGTATTATACACCTGATCCAAAAATGTAATGATGAAAAATATTGGATCAAATGGTCAGATTACTTCAAAACTCTAGATAGTTACGAAAATACCAAGTTATATCATATTACATAGAAATCAGTTTTAAGAATATCGGAATGTTGCCATAATGATCGCAATTAACGTAAAGTAAAAAATAGCACCATTGGCACAGATATACATGCAAAAGACAGAATGGACATTTTTAGATGTAAGTACAAGAAAATATACCCATGCATTACATCTGTATCCTGCACGATTACATCCAGAGATCGCAAGACGGATCATATCCAAATATGTCACCAATAAATCTGATGTGATTTTTGATCCATTCATGGGGTCAGGAGGAGTGTTATTGGAAAGTATGCTACATGGGAACACATCCATAGGGATAGACATTAACCCATTTGCCGTATTGTTGTCCAAAGTCAAGACTACCCCAATATTCAAAAATATGAATCAGCATCTAAATAAAATATTAACCAAATCAGCTAGGGATTATCTAGAAAAAAATTATCATTTAGAATGTCAACCTGTTGATATGGACATATCTAATTGGTTCAAAAAAGATACTGCACAAATACTGTCGATTTTAAAATATCATGCATTCAAGATCACGGACAAAGATGTTCGTGATTTTTTTAAAATATGTCTTTCTTTGACAATTAGAAAATCAAGTTATCAACGTAATAATGCATGGAAGATTCATAGGATGCGACCTATGGACCAAATTCAATTCAAACCACAAACTATTGATATATTTAAAAATATTGTAGAAGCCAATATTACAAAAATGCATAATTTAGCAATTCTAGACCCTTCAGCAAAAGCTTACACATTATGCGGAGATTCTAGAAATATTGATGAAAATTTTTCAAAAATAGATTCAGATGTATTATGCAATGATAAGGTTAATCTTGTAGTGTCATCTCCTCCGTATGGTGATCATAAAACCACGGTAGCATATGGCCAATTTTCGCGTTTTTCAAGCCTCTGGTTAGATCTTCCAAAAGAACAGGCATTATCAGTAGATAAAATTGGACTTGGGGGTAGACCCAGATTGTTATTTGATGATTTGGGTTCTGAGACCTTGAACAGAACACTGGACAAAGTACAGAAAAACGATGTAAAATTGACACCAAGTAATAAAAAACCGGTTAGAACCAAAGACGTATACTCTTTCTTTTATGATTTTGACGAATGTTTAAAAGAAATATCTGAAAATCTAGTGCCAAGAAAGAGTCATTGCGGGTTTATAGTTGCAAATCGTACTGTAAGACGTGTAAGAGTACCGACAGACCAAATACTCATAGAATTGGGTAAAAAATACGGATTCAAAGTTGAGCAGATACTCTATAGAAACATACCAAATAAGTCAATGCCTACAAAAAATGCGCCAGAAAATATCACAAATGAAACAGGGGAAACAATGACGCGTGAGAGTATCATTATGATGAAGTATTGATGATCCCTATGAAAAGATATGAACAATTAATAAAAGAACTAGAAAAAATAAAAGAACGTGGATATATAAAAACACATAGGGCTAATGACACAGGAATTGGTAAAACATTAGAAGATTTACTAGGCATAGAAGAAAATAATTTTCCAGGTCCAAACGGAGACCATACGGAATTAAAATCAATAAGAAGAAATTCAGGTGGCATGTTGTCTTTATTCACAAAATCTCCAGAACCATTTGGTTCTAACAGTATATTATTGGATGATTTCGGTATAATTAGGGATGACGGCAAAAAAAGATTACACACCACAGTAAATGCTCAAAAAAGAAATACTCTAGATGGCAAGGATGCTTTTATAATACATATACAAGATTCAAGAATTGAATTAAATCATGCAAAGCATGGAAAATATTCACAGATGCCATATTGGGAAAAAACAGTTTTAAAAAAATCATTTGAAAAAAAATATCCGAAATATTTGCTGTATGTGAAAGCAGATCATAGAGGGTTAGGATCCAATAAAGAATTTCACTATAATGAAGCGTGGCTTATGCGCGGATTTGATTTTGATAATTTTGTAAAACTGCTAATCGATGGCAAAATCTTTGTGGATGTGAGAATTGGATTTGCGAATGGTAGGGCACACGATCATGGTACAGTATTTAGAGTTGGACATGAAAATTTAGATCGGTGTTTTTCTGATAGAAAGAGAGTTTTATAGGCAACAACAATATCCTATTTGATTTTTGATATACTGTCAATCATCTTTGCCTTTCTTTTGGCAAGATATGCATTTCCATCTTTTTTATCCATATATTTTGCACATGCCAAAATGTTATCCACATATTTTTTCAGACTCACATCAGATGGAAGATAAAAATATGCTCCAAGCTATGTGATAGGCCAGATAAAGGCTGCAAAATCATGGCTGAGGCACTTTAATGTACAAGTACAGCGTAGAATTAGAATCTCAAATATCCACATAAAACCAACCCTCGTAAACGAGAGAGTTCCAAACGAGCAGGAAATGTCAGAGATTTTCAACACTGTAGATATGCGTACTGGAGTCATAATATCACTCATGGTAAAATCAGGCCTGCGCCCAGAAGTTTTATGAAATCACAATGGAACTGACGGACTGAGAATGAAAGATCTACCTGACATCATAATACAACAGGGCAAGACAAAGTGCACAAGTTATCCCATGAGGATAATTATCAGAGCAGAGCTATCAAAGATCAGATGCCAATACTTTACATATGCAACAAAAAACGCTACATCTAGAATAATATCATACCTGAACAACAGGCTCGCAAAGGGGGAATCACTGCACGGGGATGCTCCAATAGTTGCACCCTCGCAGACAGACAACAGATAGGGATAACAATTTTGGCAAACCATACATGACTACACCTGGAATAACAAAGAGAGTAAGGGATACATTTAGACCAAGATTTTCTTGGAGACCATACGTTTTGAGAGCATACTTTGACACACAGTTAATTGCAGAATCAAAAGGTACCATTGCACATGACTTTAGAGTCTTTTTCATGGGACATCAGGGGCAACATGGAGGCAACATACACGACAAACAAAAACATGCTTCCAGAAAAACTACTTGAAGCAATACGCAAATCATTCAAGAGATCTGAGGAATATTTGGATCTTGAAACATACACTGAAAACCAAGAGACGATGCAAAAAGAAACAGCATAGATGGCAATACAAAACGCAACGCCTGAACAAGTCAGGGTGATACTAAAAGCACTTGAGAGACTCAAGGTCGGTAAGATGCCATAGTCAGCGCGTAACTGATTCAGAAAATGCCGAAAAGATGTTAAACTCTGGTTGGGCGTTTGTTGGAATACTGCCAAACGGCAGGGTCATAGTTTCAAAAAAACAACCCGTTATCTAGTACAACTCTGCTGCATAGACGTGTAGCAAATAGAACTCATTATTAATTCATAATGGGCCCGAAGGGCTTCGATCCCTTGGCTCACCGATTATGAGTCGGTTACTCTACCAAGCTGAGTTACGGGCCCTAAACAAAACAGACACTAGTTAGGATATAAAGTATTAGAGATTTGTATTACGACAGTATTGTTCAAAACATGTATCAAGCAAAAGGTTTTGCGCCCATACAGATTTTACAGCAGCATTGTAAAGATCGTCATTAGAGTCTGTAGCGTTGTCAATTATGTATCTCCATGATGCTGCATGGCGTATATCAGACTCCATGTGAAGTTTAAAGTATCTAGTTGCATCATCAGAGTTTATACCATAGAATTCCTGCAAGCCCTCTAGTTTAATACGACTAATCTCTGGGATCTCTTTTTCAAATGCATACATTGCCGCAGCTCCTACTCCAATTGTGCCCATCAATACAGCAAGTCGAGATACTGCTCTACGTGTCTTTTCGCTGCCAGAATATGCTAGTAATTGTGATTTTTCAACTCCGATAGAGCTAGCAAACTTTTCCCATAGTTCAATGTGCTCAGATTCCTCGGTTCGATTTGTCATCAATTCGGCTTTAAACTCCTCTGGAGCTAGTTTGATGAGAGGATCCATAAACTCTGGAACAGCCTTTACCAGTTGATAGTATTCTTTAGAATATCCAGCAAGTGAATCCATCTCTAATTTGCCATCAGACCAAGCCTGATAAAACGGGTGTTTTAAGAGACTGTGCTCTTGTATTAGTGCGTCAATTCTTTCAGATATTCTCATACATAATACATCAAAAAGCCAATAAAAAAATCTTTGTTACAAATTGTTTTAAAGACGTCTTGCTCATCCTGATCGGGCTCCAGTGGTGTAGACCGGTCAAGCATACTGCCCTTTCAAGGCAGTGATCTCGGGTTCAAACTCCAAAAAGATGAAAATCCCGACTGGAGCACCAAGACTTAATTAGTATTTTTGGTTGATAAAGTTAGCGTATGGATAGAAAAAACCTTGGAATAAATCCACTCTTAGAATCGTATGGTACCCACATAGAACGCATAGACAAGGCATTAGAAGATGAGCTGAATCTGTATTCAGGTTCAGAGTTTTTAGATCCGCTAAAATATGCCATAGCTGACGGCAAGCGTATTCGCCCCATTATACTAGCACTTGCTGCAGAGAGCGTTGGAGGAGATGACGGAAGTGTAGATGAAAACGTGTATGCGGCAGCGTGTGCAATTGAATTTTTGCATACAGAATCTGTAATACATGATGATATTGTTGATGATGAAAAAAAGCGTAGGTTAAAGGATCCCTTTCACATAAAATTTGGTCACAACAAGAGCATGCTTACTGGGGATTTTATGTTGGGAGTCATACTAAACATAGCATCACGTCTTGACAATCCACGTATAACAAAAGATCTCGCCATGGCAGCGATGCAGATGAGTGAAGGAGAAGCCATGGAAGAAAGACTAGAGGGAGGACAAGATGTTACATTTGATGATTATCTTAAAGTTATAGAATACAAAACTGCTGCAGCTTTCAAGGCAGCTGCAAAGATAGGAGCTATAATTTCAGGAGGTACTGATGTACAAGTAACTGCGCTGACATCATTTGGTAAAAATATCGGTATTGCATATCAGATACGCGATGATCTTTTAGATTGGAAGAATGAAGATAAGATATTCAACATGTTGATAAAAAAATCAAAGGATCCAAGAGACGTCTTTGATAAAATGGAAGAATTGTTGAAAAATTATTCCTCAAATGCACGCTCTGCTCTAGCAAATATGCCAGAGTCTCACGCAAGGGCAAAGCTAGATACACTAGTAGAATTTACAATGTTCAAGGCATAAGACCCATTATTGGAGCCGCACTCTGTGCAAACTGTAAAAGGGGATCAGGATAGACGCCAAAGCCTACCATGAATATTACCGAGAATATCATTACTGCCACAATTGATTTTGGCTCAGATATGCGTTTTTCAGTCTCTCCTTCAAAGTACATTTTACGTATAATCCAGCCATAGTACGCAAGTGAGAGAGCACTATTTAACACGCCTGCAATTGCAAGCCATGGAGCCCATGGAGCCACGGCTCCTGCATCTATTGCCCCACCAAAGAGCATTAATTTCGACCAAAATCCGTTCAAAGGAGGCACGCCTGCCAATGCTAAAAGCGATATTACAAGACCTATTGAGGTTATAGGCATACGCCTTCCAAGACCCTTTAGTTTGTCAAGGTGTGAGGTGGCCAATGCTGCTATTATGCCAGCTATGGCAATGAATGCAGCCCCCTTCATTACGGCATGATTCATTATGTGTAACATCGAGCCACTCAAACCAGTAGGAGAGAATGGTGCTACTGCAAGTCCGATCAGAATGTATCCAGCGTGCCCTATGCTAGAATATGCAAGCATTCTAGAGAGATTTTTCTGCATAATGGCAGCAATATTTCCAACCGTCATAGTCATTACGGCCACGATTCCAAGTGCAAGTGTCCAGTCGATGCTCAATGCGACTGCACCCATAACGACTACACGTAATGTTGCTGCAAATCCTGCCTTTTTGGTTCCAGCTGCCAACAATGCAGTTATTGGAGTTGGGGCACCCTCGTACGTATCTGGAAGCCACATATGAAATGGTACTAGACCCATCTTGAATCCAAATCCAGCTATAAACAATCCCACAGATAACAGTCCAAGTGGGAGCATTGCAGAGTCTAAGTTTGAGAATCCTTGTATTACCTCTGCTATGTTTGTAGAGCCAGTAATTCCGTATGCTAGAGATATTGCATATACAATTATCGCCGATGCTAGAGCACCAAACAAAAAGTATTTTATCGCTGCTTCATTTGAAGATGGATCACGCTTTGCAAAGGCAGCTAGTGCGTACGTTGGTATACTCATCAGCTCCCAAGCTACAAAGAGCATTACAAGATCAGTAGAGTATGCTACAAGTACCATACCGACTGCCGATAATAGTATGAGTGAGTAATAGACTGCATGGTGGCCATGTTTACGCATATAGTTGAAAGAACCTACCGTGGTCATTGCAGCCACTATTAACATCGCTATGGCAAAGAAAGCTCCAAACATGTCATCGGATAGTACCTCGTTTGAAAAGAGTGCAGCAGGTTGTATCGAATCTGTTATCAGACGATATCCTACATACGCAATCGATAGCGCAAGGGCACCTAGTGCAATTATTCCGTAAAACGGGTTTGAGCCACGCTCACCACGTGCAATGCTGATCACAGGTAACAGGACACCTATAGTTCCAAGAATTGCCACTAGTATCATTGGAGTTGAATATAGCTCAATCATATCATAACACCTAGATCAATAGTATCAGGGCCAAAAATAGGATCCCCGCTCCAAATACGAATAGATACGATTGTGCAACACCAGTCTGTGTTCCTTGTACGACTTTGGCGCTCCAACCTACCGCCTTTTGCATACCCATGTTCATTCCGTAATCTATGACAGTCTTTTCAAAGTATCTAAAGATAGCACGTGCTAACCAAAGTGGTGCAATGACAAAGCACCAGTATATTCCAGCGTTGAGGTACCAACGATTTAGCAGGAATTTGTGTATTGCATAAAAAAAGATGTTACTGTTTACGAATCTTGCTGGACTCACAAACCGTCCAATGTAAAAGATGTATCCAAGTCCGATTCCCACCGCAAATGCCACAAGCGATGCGCCAAGTGCAATCGGATTCAGACCAGAGAGGAATCCTGGCAGTATAGATAAAGATGCATCTTTTACATGCTCTGAATGTATACCAAAGGTATGTCCTAGATATTCATCAAATAAATGGTGCAATCCTCCTTCGACGGAGAGTCCGATGATTCCAATTCCGATCGTCAATACGGCTAGTATTCCATATGGTGCCCACATGGAGAGTGGTGCATCATGTAGATGGTGCTCTCTCTCTAGTTTTTCAACATGTGCGCTTTTGGATCCAAAGAATACAAGACCGATCATTCTTGTTGTATAAAATGCTGTGATCACTGCTGTTACTACGGCTATAATGAACAAAGGCGCTGCCCATTCGTTTCCTGATTCAAATACTGCTGCAAATATCGCATCTTTGCTCCAAAATCCTGTAGTGATAAACGGCGCACCCATAAGTCCAAGACCAGCAGCCCACATGAACGCATATGTCTTTTTCAAATGTTTACGTAACCCTCCCATGTCGGTCATAAATCGTGAGCCCACGATGTGAATCAGTGAACCGGCGGCCATAAACAAAGATGCCTTGAACATTGCATGTGATATCAGATGATAAAATCCTGCCGTAAATCCATCAACAAACTGGTGCGAGAGTCCGGCTATGCCCAAAGCCATCATCATGTATCCTATCTGTGATCCAGTAGAATATGCAAGTACTTTTTTGATCTCTTTGCTTACCATTCCTTGTGTTGCAAGTAGCAATGCCGTGATGGCGCCAACCCATGCAATGATCTCAAAGAATTGATCAGCTAGTATTCCAGCAGCCCCTAGTGCAAAGAAGAGTGGACCTATACGGGCAACTAGAAAGACGCCAGCCTTTACCATCGTTGCAGCATGAATCAGTGCAGATACAGCAGTTGGACCTGTCATAGCCTCTAATAGCCATTCGTTGAGTGGAAATTGTGCAGATTTGCCTACTGCGCCACCAAAGAGAAGTACGGCTGCAGGTACCAATAGACCCTGTGCTGCCATCGAGGTTGCCCATGTAGTATCATTTAACAGCTCTTTGAATCCAAACGTGCCAGCAAACGCAAATATGAGAAACATTCCTGCCAGCATCATGATATCACCTATCTTTGTCATGATGAACGCCTTCATGCCCGCGTGTGTGGGAGAGTAATAATCTAGTATGCCAAGTACAGTTTTACCCTCTGTTCCAACATGATCCTTTTTTTTGTCCCGATACCAAAAACTAATCAGAGCATATGATGCAAGACCTACGCCTTCCCATCCAAAGAATACTTGTAAGAGGTTATCAGATAGTACGATCAGCTGCATCGAGCCCACAAAGAACATCATCCAAAACCAAAATCTAGTTAGATCCTTGTCGCCCTTCATGTATCCAGTACTGTATATCATAATGAGGAAAGATATCCAAGCTACCACATTTGCCATTATGACAGCTATTGGATCTGCTAGTACTCCTGCCTTTAGACCTAGTGAGTCAATCCAGCTTACTTGGTTGTGAACCTCGTTTGCATCTAGTGCTCCAGGTAATAGGTATGCTGCAGAGAGTGCACTCATTAGGGCAAATGCGACTGCAGTGTATCCGATGGCAGTCTTTGAACCTTTTGCGATTGCAGGTATTATCAGTGCTGCTGCAAACGGCAGTATCCATACAAGCCAAGCTGCTGCAGATTCATATCCAAACGAGATACTTGTTAGATCCATCTAGGCACCTCCCAATACGCCGTTCATATATCCAGTAATTCCTTCCAAAAAGATGTCAGGGTAGATACCTAGTACAATTGTAAATCCAGCTAGTATCATCATTGGGACAAGCATATACCAACTACCATCTTTTGCATGTGAGAGATTCTCTGGAAGCTTGCCAAAAAAGACGCGCTTTAACATCCACAACATGTACGCCATTGTCAAAGCTGTTGCTAGCATACCAAGTCCAAATGTTACCATGCGGAGTGTTGAGCCCTCTTCGATTGCAGTCTCTAGTGCACCATAAAAGACGATCCATTCGCCCATAAATCCACTAGTTGGAGGCACTCCCATTATCGTCATGGCTCCGATAACAGCACATACTGCCGTTATTGGCATCTTGCCTGCAAGTCCACCAAGTTTTGAGAGGCTACGAGTTCCCACATTTACGATTAGAATTCCTGCAGTCATGAATAGCAATCCCTTACCCAAAGCATGTGTAACATACATCATCTCTGCACCTGCAAGACCTGTTGCAGAGTAAGAGCCGATTCCAAACAAGAGATATCCCATCTGGCTGATGCTCGAATATGCAAAGAGTCGCTTGATATCATCTTGCATCAATGCCATGGCACCACCGTATATCATGGTGACAAGTCCCCAAACATGCAACCATATGGCAAGCTGTTCATACTGGATTGGCATAAACTCTATTACGAGTCTGAATATTCCGTATGCGCCAATACCTATCATAACAGGAGATAGCAATGCACTTATCGGAGTTGGAGCTGCACCGTGCACCCATGGGAGCCACACGTGGAACATAAATGCAGCAAGTTTTACCCCAAGACCAATCAATATGGCCACTGCGGCAAATAACATAATATCCCCTGTCAGCTCTGCAGATGCAATATCTATATAGTCAAAACTGCCCAAAGATAGACCGATTGCCAAAAATCCCAGCAAGAGTACGACTGCTCCCACATGAGTCCAAAACAAAAACATGAGTGATATCTTGCGTCGTGCCCCATCACCCCAAAATGCTACTAGAAAGAAACCAGGTATGAGCATTACCTCAAAAAAGATATAAAATTCTATCAGATTTGTAGAGAGAATAGTTCCAAGCATTCCCATCGCAAATACCAAAAATAGTGCATAGTATGTTCCAGATTGAGAGTTTACAAATTTTTCACTCTCTATTCCAGCCACAACAGTCTCTGTTCCATCAGAGTTTTGGTTTGAGTTGTACAGTTGGGCATACTTTTCTTTGAATTTGTGCACCATGTATGGTTTAGAGTATACTGCTAGTATGGTGCTCATCACGTATATGAGAATCGCAAATGGAGAAGCTAATCCATCTAGAACAAATCCAAACTCACCAAATAACTCTGTCCATGGATAACGCTCCTCGTATCCACCTTGAAGTGATGCTGTGATTATCAAAACAGTGCAATAGAGTAACAGTCCAAACGTAAACCACATTGCAGCAGAGATGCCCCATCTCTTTCCTAGTATATACGCCACCGGCGATAAAAGTAGAGGCAGAAATACAGCCTGCAAAAGAGTATATTCCATGCTAACCCTTCAAACTCCTAAACTCGGCCACGTCGATATTTTTGTATATTCGATATGCCACGATTATAAGCGAGAGTCCGACTGCAACCTCTGCTGCAGCGATTGCTATTGAAAATAGCGCCAAAGTCTGTCCACCGCTATCTGGAATGAATCTTGCAAAGGCCACCAAATTGAGATTTGCTGCATTTATGACAATCTCTATTGCAAAGAGCATACGTATTGCGTTACGTTTTACGGCTAGGCCATATATTCCGATAGCAAGTAATGCTACAGAGACGAGGGAAAAGTCAATCAGTTCTGCCATTTGAGATCTCCTCTTCTCTTCTTGCAAGTACCAATGCAGCAGTAACTGATGCGGCAAGTATTAGAGCCATAGCAATTAGTGCAGGCCAATAATGTATCAAAAAGTCCTCACCTATAGAAGTAAAGTCTACTGGTGGTTCATCGGTTGTAATCTGTCGTACTCCAGAATCTACGATGATGCCACCGATCGCAGTCATGAATACTAGCAAGAGTCCTAAACCGATGTATCTTCTTCGTGGATCTTCTATCTTTACAAAGATGAGCTCACGCCGCACAAGCATTACAGTAAAGAGTATCAGTACAGCAATAGATCCCACATATACTGCAATCTGAAAGAGTGCCACAAATGGTGCATCTAGTAAAAGAAAGAATCCGGCTACTCCAACAAGAGTTCCCATCAAGGCGACAGAGCCGTATATGAGCGAGCGTAGTTCTAGGGCGGCGATTGCAGAGCCGACCGTGAGTACAGAGATTGCAAGGAATACTGCATCAGCCATGAGTTGCGCCTCTCTCATCTATGATGATCTCTGAATCTTGTGCCACGTTTGGTTTTACCTGCAGCTGTGATGGCGTATAGATGAGTCCTTCTTTTGTAAAAGAGGATAGCTCGTAATCGTTTGTCATGTACAAGGCGTAAAATGGACATGCGTCAACGCAGAGTCCACAAAAGACACATTTGCCATAATCTATCTGTGGCATTATCGCCTTTTTGTTCTGCTTCCAATCTTCTGGAACTTTGACCATTGCAATAGCTTCAGCAACTCCCTCGCAGGCTATAGAACAGAGCTGACATCCAGTACAGTGATCGTGAAAGAGCATATGGCGTCCCTTTAGTCCAGCGATGCCCACTCCCGTGATAGGATCGTACTGGTATCCATCTCCAACAAACTTTAGCTTTTCTTCAGGATATTTCAAAGTGAAACGTTTTACAGCCAAATGTTTTACTCCAGAGTTTAGCGCACGTATGATTCCAGTTGCAGTACCCATGCTAGAATATTCCCTCCGGACCTATTACGCCTGCATATACGAGCGCGAGTGCGATAAAGATGTTTACAAATGCCATCCCAATCAGCTTGTACCACCCTATTTGTAATAACATATCTATACGGATGCGTGGAAAGACTCCCCTTGGTAGCAGTATAAAAAAGATCACTCCGACTGTCTTTAATACAAACCATCCAACAGCACTAAAGAATTCCATCGAGAATATCGGTAGACCAGGAAGCGCCGTGCGTATAGGTCCCATGGTTATTCCATCGTTTATGAGCTGTGAATCAAGTGGAGGCCAAAATGATGGGCCATTCCATCCACCTAGAAACAATATCACAAAGAGTGCTGCAAATGCGTATAATTTCAAATAAGAGCCCAGCTGTACTAGTCCGTACATCATACCAGAGAACTCTGTCAGCCATCCGGCAACAATCTCGCTCTCAGCCTCTGGTAGATCAAATGGTATACGTTCAAGCTCAGCTAGTGCACATATGAAAAATACGATTGCACCTATGGGCATGAATATAATCCACGGTAAAAATGACTGACTCTCTACAATCTCAGATAGGTTTAGTGTGCCAGTCAATATGACCACTCCTAGACATGAGAGTATTAGTGGAATCTCAAATGAGACCATCTGGTATAGTGCTCGTATGCCTCCGATGAATGGGAATTTGCTATTTGATGACCATGCAGAGAGTACAGTGATGATTGGAAAGAATCCTATAACTGCAAATATTGCAATCAATCCCATGTCCACGTCGGCAACAACCCATCCTGGTGCTGCAGGTATGAATGCGATGAATGCTGCTGCTGCTCCAATGAACAACAGAGGAGCTGCTACAAATATCGGCTTGTCTGCTTTTGCAGGAATGATGATCTCCTTTGAGACCAGTTTTAATCCATCTGCCATCAGTTGTAGTATTCCCTCCACCTTGCCACAGTAGAATGGCCCTACGCGGAGTTGTAGCTTTGCAAGTATCTTGCGTTCTGCAAATATCGTTCCAGCTGCCACAAGAGCTGCAAATCCAAAACCAGGAAATACCAACACTCTGAAAAAGTCAGTATACAGTAGAGTCTTGAATAACGGTAGAGCGATCTCAGGGTGGGCTAAAAGCGTCAAGGCAAGGAATGGATTTACCAATGATCCATCCACGATTGGAAGTTTGATGTAAAAGAGTACAATCTGTATGATTGGTATTCCAGCCAATGTAACCAATACTAGCACCCAAAACGCGTTGTCCATTATCGACTTTATGAAATATCCTAGTCTGAACTTTGGTGCAATTGTAGACATTATCGGTCAGCCTCCACAGGCCAATAATTTAGGCTCCAGTATACAGCTGGCATGTTTCCTAATTTCTCACCCTTTAGCAGATATGGTATACATATGAGATTCCTAAATGAACCCACACTCAGCTTTACTCGATACGGTTCTACCTTGCCATCTGAGACGATATGACATCCAAGCGAGCCTCGACCTGATTCTACTCTGCGATAAGAGTGTCCCACTATGCCCTTTGGATTTGGTTTTAGCTTTGTTCTCACAGATCCAGACTTTGGCATCTTTGCTAGTGCGTCACGGATTATACGACAACTCTCCAGCATATCTAACCACGGCACCTTTGAGCGTGCATAAGAGTCTCCTGCCTTTAGTGAGTGTGTCTCAAAGTCAATCTCTTCGTACACGTCGTATGGTTCTTTTTTACGTAGATCATAGTCTACACCGCTTGCACGCAATACAGAGCCAGTGGTTCCAAGGCGTATTGCATCCTGTCTTGAGAGAATGCCGGTCTTTTCTGTTCTAGATATGAGTATAGGGTTGTCATAAAAGATTGCAGCATATTCTTTTATACGTTTTTCAAAATAATCTACCTGACGAAGGCATGCATCTTCAAATCCTGGAGGTAGATCGTTGCGCACTCCACCTGGCACAAAATATGCATGAGTTACGCGAGCGCCAGTGAGTTTTTCAAGTAAGTCTATTAGTAGTTCTCGATCTCCTGTAGGCCACATAAACATCGTAGAGTGTCCAAGAAATATTCCATAGATAGCAAGCCAGTATGTAGTGTATACACAACGATTAAGCTCTGATGCAATAACACGTACATATTTTGCGCGCTCTGGTACCTCGATTCCCAAAAGTTCTTCTGTAGCAAGACAGTATGGATACAAAACATTGCAAGAGTCATGTATTACTGGTCTCTCTAGATGAGGTATGTTTGTGATATAGTTGCGGTACTCTGCCATTTTTTCTTCTCCTCGGTGGACGTATCCTGGATCGGGGTCACAGCTTGTGATATAGTCACCATCTATCTTTACGATGAGCCTCATGTGACCAGAACCTGGGTGTTGTGGACCCACATTGAGTGTCATTATATTGTCGTCTACTTTATCCAATGTCATTCCAGACGGTAGTTGTTTACTCATCCATTATCGTCCCTTTATCTTAAAGTCCCGCCTCAGAGGTGGTAGATCTGCCCAGTCTTCGGGTAAAAGTAGTCTACGGTTGTCCGGGTGACCTTCAAAGTATATACCAAGCATCTCAAAGCATTCACGTTCATGAAACTCTACGCTGTAAAATACCTCACGGAGACTGGCGATCTTTGTTGAATCGTTACCTGGATTTGGAATCTCTTCGCGAGGAACCCTTGTGGATATAGAGAGAACCTGTGATGCAAGCGATTCATCCGTATATGAGCCAAGGTGGTAGACTAGCTCTATCTGCCCCTCATCTGGATGATCTAGTCCAGTGACAGATTCTGCGTGGTCAAAACCTAACTCATCGCGTATAAACTGAGCAACCTCTATAATATTCTCGCTTTTGGTAGATAGTTGTATTCTTTTTGGTTGTATGGATAAAATCTCCACGTTGGATGGGAATTTTTTTGTTACCAAATCGGCCACATCTTTTTCAAACTTTGGCATTGTAGATTCTATAGATGTCTCTTTCTTCTCTGGCATCTGTTCGCTCATTGCTATATTGACCTATTACCCTGTTTTATGCGCTTGATCTTTTCCTGTAATAGCATACATCCTTGTATCAGTGTCTCAGGTCTCGGAGGACATCCTGGAACATACACATCTACTGGTAAAATTCCATCTATTCCAGGCAACACATTATACGAATCAAAATACAGTCCACCTGTAATGGCGCATGCACCCATTGCTATGACGTACTTTGGCTCTGGCATCTGATCATATACAAGACGCAACCTTGGAGCCATCTTTCTTGTGATCGTACCTTGTACTACGACTAGGTCGCACTGTCTCAATGAACCAAAAGCTTCTATGATTCCAAATCGTTCAACGTCGTACTTTGGACCTGACGCGGCACCAAATTCTACGCTACAACATGCAGTCTCGATATGCACAGGCCACAATGACCACATTCTGCCCCAACTTAGTGCATATCCTAATGGTTTATCCACTGCCTTTTCCAAAATTTCTCCTAGCTTGCCTACAAAGACATTTGCCGCATGTGGAGTTACAAGTTCTTTTAACATGGAATCACCAAATGTTTCTCCTCTTTGATTGGTACAATGCAAACGACATTGCCGCAAACATTATGGCAAGAAATGCCAAGATTGGTAGAGTTGCAGCCTTTGGGAGATTCAAGACAGCGCCGCCCCATGCGTACAAGAATATAGCCATAACATCAAATATGACAAACATGAGTATGTACGCGTAATATTGCATCATAAAATGAGTTCGGCCTGCTCCAGAGGGCACCTGACCACACTCCATTGGAAGAAATTTTACAGGATTGCCACCAGTTCTAGGTGCGATCATTCTAGATATGAGTAATGCTGGAGCGGTTGCAACAACAGCAAAACCAAACATGAGTACGACTGTACTATAACTGCCGGCAATTTCGCCCACCAAATCAGCTAAAAATCGTCCAATTATATATAAAAACCTATACCTATTTTTTGCGATCAGATTAGTATTGGATATAGAGTAAGTGTAGTCTTAATATTGCCACATGTATGAAAACATACATGGTCAATATAGGAGATATGGCACCGAATTTTGAGCTAGTCGATACTGAACTAAAGATGCGTAAATTAGAAGAGTTTGCTGGAAAAAATGTCGTGATTGCATTTTTTGTCGCTGCCAGCTCTCCAGTATGTGAGACTGAACTGTGTTCATTTCGTGATTCGAGTAGCGAGCTTGAGGGTTTGGATGCAAAAGTTGTTGCAATAAGTAATGATGGACCGTTTGCAAACAAGGCATTTGCAGAAAAGAACAATCTCACATTTCCAATTCTTGGCGATTATACTAGCTCCACGATAAAAGACTATGATGTTTTAATGCCACACCTGCTTCATGTTAAAGACTATAATGCAGCAAAGCGTTCAATATTCATCATAACCAAAAACGGCAAAATTGGATACAAATGGGTATCAGAAGATCCATTAAAAGAACCAAATTATGCAGAGATTAAAGAATTTTTAAAATCAAACTAGATTTTATTTAGTAAATATTTCATGTTTCAATCCTCGTCCTCCGAAGAGGACGTTGTGTCGTCTAATCAACAGATTTGCACACCGTCTCTACATGGCGTTTCAATCCTTGTCCTCCGAAGAGGACGTTGTGTCCAGTACCGCCGATTAGATCCTCGGATTTGTTTTTGTTTCAATCCTCGTCCTCCGAAGAGGACGTTGTGTCGTGCAGCAAGAGCGAGTAGAGGACTTGGCACGCTGAGTTTCAATCCTCGTCCTCCGAAGAGGACGTTGTGTCTTTATGATATTTGTTAGAACATCATTAAGCTTATTGTTTCAATCCTCGTCCTCCGAAGAGGACGTTGTGTCCGGTCCTCAACCCTTGCATACTAAATGGCTGACAAGGTTTCAATCCTCGTCCTCCGAAGAGGACGTTGTGTCACGGTGTCGTAATGGGGGTACGTCAGTCCCTTGACGTTTCAATCCTCGTCCTCCGAAGAGGACGTTGTGTCTTGGCCCATTAGAGGAGTACCTCCTCTAATGCTTGTTTCAATCCTCGTCCTCCGAAGAGGACGTTGTGTCGACAAAACCCCTAAACTAACCGAGATGACACAAGAGTTTCAATCCTCGTCCTCCGAAGAGGACGTTGTGTCTTGCAGCCTCTTCAGCAGATTTTGCGCCCTTTGGAGTTTCAATCCTCGTCCTCCGAAGAGGACGTTGTGTCCTGATGACACATGTCCAAAATCTTACGTTGACGCGTTTCAATCCTCGTCCTCCGAAGAGGACGTTGTGTCCATGCGCGCATAGTCCATCTGACAACACCACATGGAGTTTCAATCCTCGTCCTCCGAAGAGGACGTTGTGTCGTGTATGGCTTCTACTTCTTCTTTGGTCAAATCCCTGTTTCAATCCTCGTCCTCCGAAGAGGACGTTGTGTCACGGATCGGTCAGAAAAGATAACTGCACAATAGCAGTTTCAATCCTCGTCCTCCGAAGAGGACGTTGTGTCCACAAGATCATGCGTGATGCAAAAAATCGGAACCAGTTTCAATCCTCGTCCTCCGAAGAGGACGTTGTGTCCATTGTTTGCGTCGAGTCATTTTTGCGATTCGGCTGTTTCAATCCTCGTCCTCCGAAGAGGACGTTGTGTCGATAAAACGCCCAAATTAGTACCCATGACACAAGAGTTTCAATCCTCGTCCTCCGAAGAGGACGTTGTGTCCTTTGTTGCACGTTTCGCATAGCGGGCTCTCAGTTTCAATCCTCGTCCTCCGAAGAGGACGTTGTGTCAAGGTCAGATATGGCAACAATAATGCGTGACATAAGTTTCAATCCTCGTCCTCCGAAGAGGACGTTGTGTCGCGATTAAAGTAATTGGTACAAAGTCTATACAAGGTTTCAATCCTCGTCCTCCGAAGAGGACGTTGTGTCTTGTTGGTTCTGATGTCATTAAGTTTTAGATTTAGTTTCAATCCTCGTCCTCCGAAGAGGACGTTGTGTCTTGTTGGTTCTGATGTCATTAAGTTTTAGATTTAGTTTCAATCCTCGTCCTCCGAAGAGGACGTTGTGTCTTGTATTTCTTGGTGCGGCAGCAGGTGCGCTACTGTTTCAATCCTCGTCCTCCGAAGAGGACGTTGTGTCGTGTATGGCTTCTACTTCTTCTTTGGTCAAATCCCTGTTTCAATCCTCGTCCTCCGAAGAGGACGTTGTGTCACGACGCAATAACAAAACGTGAGCGCACATCAGCCGTTTCAATCCTCGTCCTCCGAAGAGGACGTTGTGTCGTTCGTGCCGAATACGCCGCTAAAGCCGATTGATTGTTTCAATCCTCGTCCTCCGAAGAGGACGTTGTGTCTCCTGCGTTAACGGCAGTACTGGGTATGGTGGTGCGTTTCAATCCTCGTCCTCCGAAGAGGACGTTGTGTCTGCTATGACATATCAAATAGATGACATGACCGATCAAGTTTCAATCCTCGTCCTCCGAAGAGGACGTTGTGTCTAAGTGTATCATTACCGCTGATGTAGCTTGCCACAGTTTCAATCCTCGTCCTCCGAAGAGGACGTTGTGTAAATAACGACATACGACTTAGCAACAAAACCCCCAAAGTTTCAATCCTCGTCCTCCGAAGAGGACGTTGTGTCTGGGATATTGCGAGAGGATTTGGCGCCTTGCACCTGTTTCAATCCTCGTCCTCCGAAGAGGACGTTGTGTCTGGTAATCCATGAGTGTTGAAACAACGCAATATCTGTTTCAATCCTCGTCCTCCGAAGAGGACGTTGTGTCTATCGTTAATCTCAAGCCCTTCATTTTTGTACGTAGTTTCAATCCTCGTCCTCCGAAGAGGACGTTGTGTCAATAGGTGGGAGTGCAGTACTATACGCACTATACAGTTTCAATCCTCGTCCTCCGAAGAGGACGTTGTGTCTTTATCCGATATACCATATGCCTTTTTGATAGATACGTTTCAATCCTCGTCCTCCGAAGAGGACGTTGTGTCTCAGTCATAATATAATCATAACTCGTGATGACGATGTTTCAATCCTCGTCCTCCGAAGAGGACGTTGTGTCTGGAGGCATGATACAGATGGGTATAGAGCGTGGTATCGTTTCAATCCTCGTCCTCCGAAGAGGACGTTGTGTCGTTTCTGGCGAATTCGCTAATTGATCTGTGCTAGAGTTTCAATCCTCGTCCTCCGAAGAGGACGTTGTGTCCGCAAACTCAAGCCGTATTCCATCAATAGCAACTGTTTCAATCCTCGTCCTCCGAAGAGGACGTTGTGTCTGTCAGTATCTGGAGATGGGTGGTTTAGCGTTGTGGTTTCAATCCTCGTCCTCCGAAGAGGACGTTGTGTCAATCTGTTATACGGTAAAGGTTACACTGGACCAATTCCGTTTCAATCCTCGTCCTCCGAAGAGGACGTTGTGTCTAAAATATACTGTCATGATTGTGTAGAGCGTGATACGTTTCAATCCTCGTCCTCCGAAGAGGACGTTGTGTCGATTAATTTGTTACGAGATAGTCTTTACCGCTGGGTTTCAATCCTCGTCCTCCGAAGAGGACGTTGTGTCAGTTACCTATACCATAATATCGCAAACCCAGATAATGTTTCAATCCTCGTCCTCCGAAGAGGACGTTGTGTCATTTGATCTCTTTAAAGATGATGAGCCTAATGTGGGTTTCAATCCTCGTCCTCCGAAGAGGACGTTGTGTCCGTCTCAGTCCACGCATAACATTATTCAGTTTAGTCGTTTCAATCCTCGTCCTCCGAAGAGGACGTTGTGTCTCTCTTGTATCCCCATCTCCTGTTATGACAAACGGGTTTCAATCCTCGTCCTCCGAAGAGGACGTTGTGTCGATTTCGCTCTATGTCGCCATGTTGATATACACGAGTTTCAATCCTCGTCCTCCGAAGAGGACGTTGTGTCAATTATGCTAATTTTAGCAAATTTCAGATGGATTTGTTTCAATCCTCGTCCTCCGAAGAGGACGTTGTGTCAATTATGCTAATTTTAGCAAATTTCAGATGGATTTGTTTCAATCCTCGTCCTCCGAAGAGGACGTTGTGTCCACCGTGAGACAAGAAGCATCAGAAACTCCATCCAAAACGTTTCAATCCTCGTCCTCCGAAGAGGACGTTGTGTCTGCAGATGTAGATTTAGACGATGACAAAAATATAGTTTCAATCCTCGTCCTCCGAAGAGGACGTTGTGTCGATCGTCGATCTCGTCATTAGGCACACCTGATCTGTTTCAATCCTCGTCCTCCGAAGAGGACGTTGTGTCGCTTGAAAGTCTTGGTATAACAAGTGTTGACAGCGTTTCAATCCTCGTCCTCCGAAGAGGACGTTGTGTCCTGGCGACCATATGCTGCAAGAGCAGATCAGAGACGTTTCAATCCTCGTCCTCCGAAGAGGACGTTGTGTCCTGGCGACCATATGCTGCAAGAGCAGATCAGAGACGTTTCAATCCTCGTCCTCCGAAGAGGACGTTGTGTCTAATAGATTTGGTGCAGACGCATGGGCGCTAACAAGTTTCAATCCTCGTCCTCCGAAGAGGACGTTGTGTCTAATAGATTTGGTGCAGACGCATGGGCGCTAACAAGTTTCAATCCTCGTCCTCCGAAGAGGACGTTGTGTCTATTTGTCAAGTACTTGAGTGCGTATTTTGGGAGAGTTTCAATCCTCGTCCTCCGAAGAGGACGTTGTGTCTTGCGTGGCATGGTAAACATTTAATTTTTTTTCAAGTGTTTCAATCCTCGTCCTCCGAAGAGGACGTTGTGTCTTGTCCAAGTACTTGAGTGCGTATTTTGGGAGAGTTTCAATCCTCGTCCTCCGAAGAGGACGTTGTGTCGTGCGTGGCATGGTAAACATTTAATTTTTTTTCAAAGTGTTTCAATCCTCGTCCTCCGAAGAGGACGTTGTGTCCTTTATAGTCAATCTAGCATTCATACTTCCGCCTTCTGTTTCAATCCTCGTCCTCCGAAGAGGACGTTGTGTCAACATATACACCTCTTGTAAGTGATTGATAGAAGTTTCAATCCTCGTCCTCCGAAGAGGACGTTGTGTCTTTGGCATGGGTATTCTCATACTTTAATATATAGTTTCAATCCTCGTCCTCCGAAGAGGACGTTGTGTCATGGATGCATTACGACGTGAGTGCGTGTACAACTGGTTTCAATCCTCGTCCTCCGAAGAGGACGTTGTGTCATGGCTTGGAACAAAGTAAGAAAAGCAAACATAGCGTTTCAATCCTCGTCCTCCGAAGAGGACGTTGTGTCACCTAAAAATGATCGCAAAAATACAACATGCAGGCAAGTTTCAATCCTCGTCCTCCGAAGAGGACGTTGTGTCTGATGTCATGTGTATGTTTACATTTTTTAAATTTGTGTTTCAATCCTCGTCCTCCGAAGAGGACGTTGTGTCATAATGCCCCGTAAGCCCTCACAATTTCGTAGTTGTTTCAATCCTCGTCCTCCGAAGAGGACGTTGTGTCTCCACAATCCGTCCATCTAATGCATGGGCAAACAGGTTTCAATCCTCGTCCTCCGAAGAGGACGTTGTGTCTACAGCACAGTGGTGATAGTCGCGCCACAAGGAGATAGTTTCAATCCTCGTCCTCCGAAGAGGACGTTGTGTCGTGCAGTTTAATCCTCGTTAATCGGCGCCGCCCTCGTTTCAATCCTCGTCCTCCGAAGAGGACGTTGTGTCAGCAAGTGTTGAGAGATTGTTCAAGGCAGTTTTATGTTTCAATCCTCGTCCTCCGAAGAGGACGTTGTGTCGTACGAGTGATCCAAGTATGACTAAAACTGCACCGTGTTTCAATCCTCGTCCTCCGAAGAGGACGTTGTGTCTTTGATAATTGCCTTTAATTTATCATCATGTTGATGTTTCAATCCTCGTCCTCCGAAGAGGACGTTGTGTCTCACATATCCGCGACACCATGAGTGTGACGCCATGTTTCAATCCTCGTCCTCCGAAGAGGACGTTGTGTCAGCCCAATATGATCGAGAGGGCGACTGGGTTGTAAGTTTCAATCCTCGTCCTCCGAAGAGGACGTTGTGTCTATCACAACATGCCCGTGAGACATATAATTTTACAGTTTCAATCCTCGTCCTCCGAAGAGGACGTTGTGTCTTGCTTGTGGCTCTTATCTCATCTCGTATCTCAAGTTTCAATCCTCGTCCTCCGAAGAGGACGTTGTGTCCCGCATACCTCTCGCCAATTGACCAAGATTTTTTTGTTTCAATCCTCGTCCTCCGAAGAGGACGTTGTGTCTCTATTATTACTTTACACTATAATATGTAATATTTATTAATTTACTAAAACATCTAGAAAAAATCTTATTTTTTTGTTAAATTTATAAACAATTTATAGATTATAATGCATTAACATATATCATGTTGATTTTTTGCGAATATGTTGTCGTTTTTTGATATAATTGGACATTATCACTAATTTTATGCTTTCGGCTGAATTTTATATATATATCAAGTGTGCGAACATCGTCTTTGTGATGTGAATGCATATTGTTCGCATTTAAACAATCAAGGCGCCATCATAGTCAATACTTGGTTTTTTTCCAATATGTTCAATATGCCCTTTGGCATTATTTCCCAAATAATAAAATCTCACACTATCTTCATTTTTATTCATTTCATTTAATATACGATCTTTAACGTAAACCCAATCAGTAGAGCTTAGAGATATTTCAAATACAGATAGTTGTACACGTTGACCATAATCTTGGCATGTTTTTGCTAAACGGCGTAACCTTGTTCTACCCTCAGGGCTACTCGTTCTCACATCATAACTTACTACGACTATCATACAATCATCTCCATAGAAATGGAGGATATTCATCTAAATCTTTCCTCAAATAACGTGCTAATAATTTAGCCTGCAAATGCCACATTATTCCAACAAATGATTTTTCATCCAAGAATCCGTGTTTAATAGGATCTCGTTTTCTTTTTTGATATGCCATGATCAGTATTTTCCTTCCAGCTGCAGTCATCATACATGCACCATCAGGCATGATTATAAAATCATCCACATGTATTTGCTTACGATTTATGAGTGATATTACTAATCGATCACAAAACCATGGCCTAAATTCTTCTAGAATATCCAAGGCCAATCCTAATCTTCCAGGTCTATCAGTATGCAAAAATCCTACTGTCGGATCAAGACCAACAGATTCTAATGCTGAACGTATATCATGTGTTAACAATGTATAAACAAATGACATCATAGAGTTTATTCGATCCAATGGAGGTCGTCGACTTCTACCTATAAAACGAAATTCTTCATTGTTAGTTCTGATAAGTGTATTAAATTGCCCGAAATATTTTTTTGCCGATTCGCCTTCTATCCCACGTAATACATCAATATTATTTTCATTTTGTATATGCTGTACTGCCTGTGTAAAGTGTATTTTAGTTGCACATAATGAGTCTCTATCATTTATATGCATTACATCATTATAATCTCTTAACGCTCTATCTAATACAGTACGCTGGTTGAGTATTTTTCCAATTACTATATTTTTTGCAATATTGAAACTTTTGATCGGATCATCTGCATGTCTATACTGTTCGCGTCGTAGTAATACATTTCCAGAAACAGATCCTACCACTCTTCCTAAAAAATATCCATTTTCAGTCAAAAACGATATAGACAACCCATGTTTCATACAATGACCCATGAGTGCTGGACTAATCATAATTCGACCAATACATACTATACCATCTAGCACATGTACAGGAACTCTCATGACAATATTGCCTTCAGACTTTACTAGTATATTTTCACCATCTTTACTCAGGTATGAACCATGTGTTGTCACATATAGTGTATTTTGTATTTGTGTCATGATTTCACATATTCGGATATCCAATTTTTAATATTTTTTTTTCGTTCAATCTGTTTTGGCATACATTGATGTAAGATGGAACATGATTCACAATATTTTCCATATATTGGAGATGGAGTAATTCTTGAATCAAAAAGATTATGCATAGAACGTGATGCATCACTAGTTAGAGATCGTAAATTATCATCAAAAACTACCTTGTGACGAGATTTATTTTTGTTATAATATATAGCACCTACAGGAACCTTGTGTCCAATCATTTCTTCAAGACATATAGCTTGAGCACATAGTTGTATTTCATCTGCACGGTGTGATTTTGGTTTACCACGTTTATACTCTATAGGAAAAGGAATCCAACCATCTTTAGTCCTAAAAAATTCAACAATATCTGCGATTCCAGTCAAACCAATCTGCATTGATCGTAGTGGCATACCTCTAACTATTTTCATATCACGACCCACTATTTTAGTGCCTAATTCATGAGCTTTTTTATGCAATTGTCGCCCTTCCGCAGTTAAAACGTTATCAATCCAAATTTGTTCAATGTGTATGAGAGCAAATTGACGTGGACAGAATACAAAATGCTGTAGTCCAGAGATTGGGAGTAGATCAAGTTCAGATTTAGTAATCATGTTCTAGGATCTAGTTTGATGTCAATTTTAACACCATCAGGCATATTTGATTCATCTATGACAATATTTTTTCTATAATCTTCATAACTACGTGGGGCACCACCTTCTACTTTTTTAATTTTTATTCTTTCAAGTAACTGTCTAGCAGGAGCATTTCCAATGGCACTATCATGTTTGAATATGACAAGACCACGAGGTCCCATCTCACCCCGTGTGGCAGAATGATCATGATCATGCATGCCAAGTAAGGCATTCCACAAAAGATGTAGATCATCTTCTGAAAAACCAGACTGGTCTGCGAGATTAGCTGATATATGTGCATGAGCTCTATATAGAGCATAAGTGACTATGTGTTTTTTACCCATAGTCTGCCCTTTTTCGGCATCTTCTTTTTTAGTAACAGCCATACGTGTTATTGTTATCTCCATTGGTAATATTGGATCTATGCTACGGGCAAATGAAAATTGAACAGGTCCACGCACTTGACCACAATTTACTCCAGTACTCATTACAGCACCAAATGTTCGTATATCATAATATTTAGAGCACATATAGGACACCAAGTTTTTTGCTTTGTCTTCATCTTTAGGAAGTTTTTTTAAATCGTCTGGTTTTTCTTTCCCAAGCAATTTTTCTCTTGCTTGTTCGTTTAATTTATTTAGTACAGCTTTTTCTTTCACATAAATTTGATATCCATCGCTTTCTTTTTTTGCCATTTGAACATAGTTTCTGATTTTACGTTTTATTGAAACATCAGAGGTAAGACCCATATTATCTTCTGGATCCATCCTAGGCATATTTCCTGCATCAGGATCACCATTTGGATTACCATCTGATACATCAAACAAATATACTAAATCATATCTATTTGGTATAGGGTTTACCGCCATTATTCATCGTCTAGCTGGCTGTTATTTATTGATTTAGATGTATCTTTTTTTATGTAAAAACTATGTTTTTGATGATAATATCCTATAGCAAATCTCCCTTGATCTACTATATTTAATGTCTTTGGCATGCTAGTATCAAGTCCACTAATTATTTCGTTTAGCATTTTATCCAGCCATATCACAATACCTTTTTTTGCTTCATTTTTTGCAAGTGTGGACATGTGATAGTGGGCAGTACGGATAAGTGTCGGAAAAGTTCGTGATGGAGTAGATGATGCTGATGCAAAATATTTTACTGTTATGTTGGCACCAGGATTTATTGCATCCTTTTGTATTTTTTCTAATACGGCAAAGAGCCTGCCAAGTCTATATCCAGAATTAACTTCTGATTCATCCAATGCCATCATATAATCACTACCATGTTTAGTTATATTAGCTGTTTTAAATCTTTCATACCTTACAATGTATGCACGTATAAACAATGTTCTAACCCATGATATGTTATGATCTGCACGTATTCTAGCAAGTATCATATATAACAATGAATATGGATAACGACTTCCATTAAAAATAGCACGTATAACAGAAGCTGTCATAGTAGAATGAATATTTTCCTTACTTTTACTTGAAGTTAATGCTAGTTTCAACAAGTAGTTAATTGGCATGGCTCTATCTATCCAGTCTTGTGGAATAGGTTCTAAACGTAGATCTTCATTATGTTGTTTTACTGCTTCAAAGAGCTTTTTTAATGTCAGTGGTAACCAAAATGAAACAAATAATCTAGCACGATTTTGTTTAAATCCCAAAATATAGCATGGAGTCTTGTATGATATTTCATCATTATTTTTCATGATTTTACGTATTTCTTTCTCTGGAAAAATGCCTCTTTTTGTTTGTAATAATAGTTTTTTTAGTTCTTTGTTTTGTTGCATGTTAGGTTCAGTATTTTTATTATTTTCTGATGGTGTATGCCCGATCATTTCTAATAGTTTATGTTGAAATGAGCCAGTTGAATATGACCAATATAACATTGTAACATCCCCCATAACCATTTTATTATTACGTATGATATGATTTACAGCAGTAACATATGCATGTGCTGCAAATGGAGATATTGATGAATTTTCTCCTTGTTTCATTCCGTATGATTCGAATGAATCATTATTAAATGAAATAATATTAGAACCAGTAGGAAGTGCACCAGCTACACCTTTTATTGGTGGATGTAATCTAGCCACTATTCCTCGAGTTCCTGTAATTAAACATGTTGCGTCATTTTTCATTATGCTGTTTTCATCAAGTGTATAAGTTGACCATATTTTTTTAGCCTCCGATAAATTATGTAAAAGATCATCACCGTCTTTTATTTTAAAAACAATATTGCTAGTATTATCAATAAATTCTTTTTTTTCTATGTGTGATTTTTTACATGCATTATACAAATCAATTGGTTCAAATGAATCAAGGAATAATTTGAATGCTTTTAATGCTGTATGTTTTGCATCTTTGAGTAAAGATTTATGGAGTTCTACAAATAAACGATGTTTTTCAGCTGCAACACGATCAGCGGGAATTCCAAATACATACGCTATGTTATCAGATAAGAATTTTGATTTCAGGTTACGTGATCTTTTTAAGGTTGGGATCATCATAAATTCAGATTTATTTTTGTCATCACTAATATTATAAATTTGATCTAATTTACCATTCTTTGTTATTTCAATTATAAATGAAACACCTTCATAAGCATATCCTGGTGGCGGCATATCAGCAGTATTTTCCATCAACTTGTAATAATCATACAACGCGTTTAACACTGACATTTTTACAGTATGTCCGGTATTTTCAATGGGAGTAGAATTTTTCTTGCGATATTTCCATAACGGAATATTCATTATACCTTTTTCAAGCTTGGCATTAAAAAAATATGGTTTCATTTTATCTGTATGATCAATATCATGAAGCATTAATCCTAAATCTGCGGTCATATCTATAGTATTATTTATTGAATGATTTTTATCTAATAATTCAAACGAGGCAGGAAATTCTCTACATCCAAGATATGGTTGTTGAAAACATTGACCTTTTCTAGCACGTCTTTCAAATATTTCAACATGTTTAGTTATAATTTCAGATGGATCATTTGTTTCGATATGGGCATCAATTACATATACAACATTCTTAAGAATTCTAGATGCACGTTGTTGTCTTTTGTTTTCTATAATTATTACAGAATTAGAACTTGCTTTTTGTGATACTTCGTTTCTTCCAATATTAATAAAATTAATGTCATTTATGACATATATTTTGTCAATAATCCAATGCATTTGGGGTTTCCAATATATCGCTTCTAAAATTCCTCTTGCAGCTGATGGTGTCATTATTTCATAGCTTACACGTTCTACTTTCATTTCAGGACGAGTAAAGCATGCCCAATCACCCCATACCTTTAATCTCACATTTGATTTCATATTATATTATCCTCTACATCACGGTATGCCGGGTCAACTAATTTAAGACCAAATGTATCAAAATCATATATTTGATTATCTAATACCCAAAATTGATCATCAAATTTTTCTTCAGCCACTTTAGATATAGCACCTGCAGATTCAAGGCGTATAAAATCATTTTTGTATACTTGTACAATATATGGTTGAAGCCGTTTGGTGATATCGCCAAGTTTTTGTTTCTTTTTTAATTCTTCTATTAAAAAATTTGCATGCTCGTCATATCGTATTATGATTGATTTTGTTACATCATTCATAAGTTTAAACTTGTGTGCCATAGACATGAATCCAAATTCCATATTGTCACATCCTGAGAAACATAATTTCATAATGTTTTTTTTATCTAAACCGTCACTATCTCCCACTATATTTGTCCAATATATTTTCTTAAAATATTCTAACATAGCTTTTGGGGATAAAGGATTTTTAAATTTATCCATTATACTCATGCACGCAGATGCGCGTAATTGTATGGATGGTGATAAAGAACTAGAATTAAAAATATAAACATTCGATATGTTGTGCAATCCTTCCCTATTACATCTACCTGCAGCCTGTGCAATTGATTCAAGTCCATTAATTTCACGATATACTGCACCAAAATCAACATCTACACCAGCTTCGATCAGAGAAGTACTAATAACAATACATTTTTTATTCGATTTTAATGCACATTTAATCTCTTTCAATTTTGTTGATCTGTGTTTTGGACACATTAATGCACTTAAATGATATGTATTATGATCTGCATCAATATGTTCGTACAGATCTTTTGCATGTTTTCGTGTATTAACTATACATAAAACTTGTTTGTGGTTATTCAGTACATGTTTCATGTTATCTTTATCATAATCAAAAAATTCTTTACGCCCAACAAGTCGTCCAGCAAGATCATTATCTGTTATTGTACCAAGATTTATTATTCTAGTTCTCTGCATATCTATCGCCATTTTAGATGGATTAGATGCTATTTCATATACATCGTCAAATCCACCTTCAAATCCATCAGATTTGTTAAGAGTAGGTTGTGTTGCAGTACACAAAACTATCGTAGTGTTAAAATATTTTGATAGTGTGTCAAGCATGGCAACACACGGACGAAGCACTTCAAGTGGTATACTCTGAGCTTCATCTAGTATTATTACGCTATTTGCAATATTGTGTAATTTACGACATTTTCTAGGTTTATTTGAAAACAACGACTCAAAAAATTGCACGGTAGTTGTAACAACAATAGGATAATTCCATTTATCCCAAGCAATCTTTAATTTATTTAATCCAATATCCGACATGTTGCTATTATCAAATGCACTATGATGTTCAAGTATGGAATCATCTCCAATAGCTTTACGAAATACTTCTGCTATCTGTTCGGTTACACTTGTAAATGGAACTACATATATTATTCTATCCATATTATGTTTTAATGCATGTTCTAATGCAAATGCTAATGATGACAAAGTTTTTCCTCCACCTGTAGGAACTGTCAAAGTAAATACACCTTGTCTTTCTTTTGCAGCGTGTTTACAAGATTGTAGTATTTTTGCACGTAAATCGAGTATCTTTATATTATTTTCACGTTGTTCATTTAATCGCGCATCAGATTCAATTTTTTTAATATATGTAAATAACTTGGTTTTGATTGTATGTAAATCAAGTCTGTATGATACATCAATATTATTTTCTTTATTGTTAGTTATCTTATCATTGTATTTGCTAGCATCTTCCCAATCTGCGTCAATGAGACATGAATATAACATTCTAATCAAGACACCAATTCTAAAAGAAAAAGGTGGATCAACTAACATAGGGGCAAAATTATTTGGACACAAATCATTATCAGGTAACGATAGCTCATCACGATAACTGCTATAATCATCGATCTTTTTAGATAATCTATCACATAATCCAGAACCACCTTCTGAATTAAATGTATCAAGCAAACCTCCATGATGGCCAGCAATGCAATGAGAGATAATAAAATTTAATGGAGGATATTTTTCATTAGCAAGCTGTGCTCCTGCTGTAGAATGATCTACGCGTTGAGATACACCATCTAATTTTCTTTGAAACGAATCAGAATATTTTCCAATGTCATGTAAAATTCCAATTACATATGCTATCTTACCATAACCAAATTTTTCTGCATATATCGATGCATCATTTGCAACATTATTCAAATGTTCAGAGAGTTTTTGCCATGTTTGTTTGTCATTTGGGATGCCAGTGTGAGCATAATACATAATTATGTGTATTATAGTTAATTATTAAAATGTTATAAATTTCGATATAATAAACGATAATTATCATAATATACAAAAATGACTGCAATCTATCATACTCGTTGTTAGTTGAAATACTTTAAAAACTGCAGTATGAGGTCAGCTACTCTGCGTTTTTGTGCGTAAATACAGAACTTTCTTGATAATTATAGGCAGGGACGTGACTTCATACAAACTGCATTTATTTATGAATCGTGATATAAAATGACATTTATTCTATCTCAGCTATTAGATCGCCTTTTGCAATGCTTGCACCAATCTCAGTCTTTAGTGATTTTATAGTTCCTGCACGGTGTGCCTTTACTGAAATTTGCATCTTCATTGATTCTAGCGTACATATGGTATCGTCTACATTAACTGTATCTCCCACACTTACTGTTACTGTAATTATTTTACCAGGTATCTTGCTAAATAACAATATATCAGATACTGCCTTACCTGCACCGCCAGAGTTTTTGAATACAATTTCATCTAGAGTTGTATGCATGTCTAGTGATATTGGAACACCATCTACGATCATGTCCATTGTTGAAGTTGACGCTACCAGATATTTTACGCTATGATATTCTCCATCTAGTACAAACTCCATTCCATGTGAAGTTGTAGATAATATCTGCAGATTGGATTTTTTACCATCAATGTCTATCTCATAACCACCATCAGATGTGTGACCAATTATTGTACAGTTGAACGCTTTTTCTATATCTTTAATTCGATATTCCATTATAATCCCATTCTCCACATATCAGAATCAGACTCGCGAGATTTTGTTGTGCCTTTAAGAAATTCTGAATGCATTGCCGCAGCTGCCAAAGCTGCCTCCATCTTGTCCAACCTGTCGGTAGACATATCCATCTCTAGACGCTTTAAAATATCATATCGTTTTAAAAAGTCAGTAGAGAGGTCACCGTTGCAAAATTCTTTTGTTTTTAAAATTGTCTTGTACAATGGTATTGAAGTATCAACACCTTCTACGTAAAAATCGCTCAATGCTGCAATCATACGCAGACGTGTCTCATCAAATGTCTGCCCCCATGTACAGAGCTTTGCCATGAGCGAATCATAAAACGAAGATACAGTGCATCCCGGATACAGATAGGTATCACACCTCACTCCAGGACCTGCTGGCACAGTAACGTTTGGTACAAGACCCGTAGAAGGTGCAAAGTTTGCAAATGTATCTTCGGCATTTATTCTACATTCTATAGCAAAACCATTCATCTTTAGATCTTTTTGTTTAAATGGTAGCTCTTCACCATTTGCAATATCAATCTGCAGTTTTACAAGATCCAATCCAGAGACAAGCTCGGTGATTGGATGTTCTACTTGTAGCCTTGCGTTTATCTCGATAAAGTAAAATGTTCCATCATCTAGTCGTAGGAATTCTGCAGTTCCAAGATTTTCATATTCTACAGCATTGGCAGCTTTTACAGCAAGCGCTCCAACTCTCTGACGAATCTCCTCATCTACAACAGGTGATGGAGTCATCTCGATTAATTTTTGGTTACGACGCTGTATGGAGCATTCTCGTTCGAATATGTGCACGCTATTTCCATGAGAATCACGTGCAATTTGATACTCGATGTGACGTATTTTTTCAAGATATTTTTCTACCAAGATTGCAGATTTTCCAAATGCTGCCATTGACTCACCAGTTGCAGCATCATAGTTTTCTCGTAGCTGATCATCATTGTTTACAAGGCGTATTCCTCGTCCGCCTCCACCGTATACAGATTTTAAAAGAATAGGATATCCTATCTCTTTGGCTATTTGTATCGCCTCATCTGCATCTTTTACAAGATCAGAACTACCCGGTACAGTTGGAACTCCTGCATCGGACATTACTGCCTTGCAACGCATCTTGTCACCACAGAGTTGTATTGATTTTGATGGTGGACCTATGAATTTTATCTTGTTTTTATCACACAGTTGAGAGAATGTAAAGTTTTCAGATAAAAATCCGTATCCAGGGTGTATTGAATCTGCACCAGACTTTGTAACAGCTTCGATTATCTTTTCTTGGTTTAGATAGCTCTTTGCAGGAGATCCTTCTCCTATCCAATAAGCTTCTGTTGCATATTTTACATGAAGTGAATTTTTATCTTCATCTGAATATACTGCAACCGTTGGAATTCCAAGAGCTTTGCACGTATGAATTACTCTGAGTGCAATTTCTCCTCGATTTGCAATGAGTACTTTTTCAATCATCATACATCACAAGTTTATGTTCCCATGTTTACGTGGTAGAGTTTTTTCCCTTTTGTTTGCCAACATTTCAAGAGCTTTGGTTATCATTGGGCGCGTCTGTGCTGGATCGATTACAGCATCGACTGTTCCATGAGAGGCTGCAACATATGGATTGTCGAATTTTTCAGAAAAGTTATCTTCTAGCTGTTTTTTCAGCGATTGTGGATCTTTGGAGTTTTTTAGTTCTTTTCTATTTATAATTTTTATAGCCGCTTCTGCCCCCAACACGGCGCATCTAGCAGTTGGCCATGCATAATTTATGTCGGTTCTCAGATTTTTGCTCCCCATTGCAATATATGCGCCTCCATATGCTTTGCCTATTACAAGTGTAATTTTTGGTACCGTTGCCTCACAATATGCAAAAAGTAGTTTGCTACCATGCCTGATTATGCCGTTACTCTCTTGGTTTGAGCCAGGCATATATCCTGGAGTGTCCACCAACGTGACTAGAGGTACATTAAATGCGTCACAAAATCTTATAAATCTAGCAGCCTTGTTTGAAGAGCTGATATCTAGTGCTCCAGCAAGATGCATCGGTTGGTTTGCCACAATGCCAACTGCTCTACCGTTAAAGCGGGCAAAGCCAACTAAAATGTTCTCGGCAAATAATTTATGGACTTCTAGAAAATTGCCATCATCCACGATGGATTTTATAATCTCGGCCATATCGTATGGTTGTTTTGGATCTTTTGGGATGATATCGATAAGGTTAGAGTCTGTTCTATCTGGACTGTCAGATGGTTTTAGAGTGGGAGGTTTTTCTGTATTATTTTGTGGTAAAAATGTAACTAGTTTGCGTATGTGATCCATGCATTCGTATTCGTTTTTGGCTACAAAATGTGCAACGCCACTCTTGCCGTGTGCTGCTGCACCTCCAAGATCTTCAGCTGTAATCTCTTCTCCTAGTACAGTCTTTACTACGTCAGGTCCTGTAACAAACATTGTGGCAGATTTTTCAACCATTATTACAAAGTCAGTCATTGCTGGAGAATACACAGAGCCACCTGCAGATGGACCAATACTTGCAGTTATCTGTGGTATCACACCAGATGATTGCTGATTGTGATAAAAAATATCTGCAAATCCATCAAGGCTCATTATTCCTTCTTGTATACGAGCACCGCCCGAATCCATTATTCCTATGATGGGGCATCCGTTCTTTAATGCATGATCCATTAATTTTGTAATTTTTTTTGCACCCATTTGGCTGAGTGTTCCACCAAGAATTGTAAAGTCGTATGCATAAATGTAAACTTGTCTTCCAGCAATCATGCCATATCCTCCAACTACGCCATCACCAAGATAGATCTTTTTCTGCATATCAAATTCGTGGTAATGATGAGTTGCCATTGCATCAAGCTCTACAAAAGAACCTTCGTCTACTAGTATGCCAATTCTCTCCCGTGCTGTGAGTTTGCCTTTTTCATGCTGTGCATCGATTCTATCCTGTCCACCACCTTGTAGGGTGGTTCTTACCCTCTTCGAATAATCGTCGATCTTGTCAGTAGACATAATGTGTTATCTAGACGTTAATGTGTTTGAATATAATTATTTGTACAATTTATCACGATATGTTTGAGTCAGATACATGCTAGACAAAATTCGAGTCAATTACAACCAAATTTACATGAACTTGGCTGAGATCTGATAAGAATGCATTCATCCAACTAGCTGCATAAAAGAGGCTCTATTCTAAATATGATAAAAGGTTGAAATTTGTAGATCATGATGATAAACTATATAGAATTAATCTGTAAATTCTTTAAAATGAAAAATTTTGCATTTATTAAAACGTTGAACTAATTCTAGATGTAAATACGATATTTACCACATATCTTTAGTAGTTCTTTTTTTACATCATCGATATAACAATAATCAAAAAAATCTAAACACGTAGTTTGTCTCTGCCACCTTTGGCAGTTCTAAATACATTCATGCCAATGTAAAAATTTTCATACAGAGTATCTAGTTTACGCATCTCTTCTTTTGCTCTCTCTAGATGGATTGGATCTTGTTCAGAATCAATTGTTTTTTGCAGTTCACTAATTATGGTCCCTATACCGTGTTCATAGTTTGATGTACCAGCAAATTCTTTTGAGAGTATAAACTTTGGATCATATAAAGGAGTTTGATCTGCTGGAGTTTCAACTTTGTTTGCAATTGATTCAATCTCCTCTGGCGTATACTCTTTTGGTTTTACTTCTACAGTCTCTACAGATTTGTCAGCTATAGAATCTGTTTTTTTCTCCTCTGCCACATTCTCGGAGGTTTTCTCTGCTTTTGATTTTTTATCTTCCAATACAGAGATACAATATTGGTTAGATTTTAAGATTTAGTGCAGGATACTCTTTTGCTGCTTGGTTTAGGTATGATAAAAGGGGATCATCAGAGTTTGAACATTTGGCACATATGCATGTCTGTGAGACTAGCTGCGGATTACACGAGTCCATAAATTCGCAAGAAGAGCATCCAGCAGAGCCTTTGCACACCATACATTTCATATCTACAATCTGTGCACAATCCTCGTGTTTTACTCCGATACCTTGCGCCCAAAATCCTACCTGACCTGCTGCAATAGTCTGGTTGCATACTAGACATTTGCCTGGAAATTTCATGTTTATTCGTACCCAGCTCATACTTTGCTCATCTCTTTTTGCAGAGCTTCAGTAGAGCCTTCTTCATACAGCTGTAGATCAAGAAAACCATTTTTTATGCATGCCATAAGATAGGGTAAAAAGATTAAAGCTATCGAACTCTTTGAGACGTGAGCTCTAGCTCCAAGTTCAGCGTTTATCTTTGCAAATGACCTACTCTCCCATCGTATCCTGTTAAGCAGTGGCCATGGCAAATTATATTGTTTATATTTTATATTCAGATTTGGTTCAAATAAATCCAACAATATTCCATCTAGATAACGTAATAGTCTCCACTGTTGTGTGCTCATTATGCGACCGTATAATATGTCAGCTCGAGAGAGCACATCCATCATACGTGCCATCTGTATAGGTTTTACACCACTTGTTATGATGCTCGAATAAAATGCAGATATTTTTTCATATGGATCCATTCTCATTGCATTCAGTACATGACGTGCATCTTGTTTTGTCTTTGATTTGAAAAAAGATTCAATACCAAATTCTATATCAAGTGTTCCAAATGATTTTTCCGTATTTGGTAAAAATCCTCCAGCAAGTGCTTGTGCGGTATTTAGCATCGAACGCACATCACCTCGTGATGTAGAGAGAGTGTGCATCTCACTTTCCAAACCAAGTTTTACATCTTCTATTTTCAAAATATTTCTCAAATATGTTCTCAAAAGTCTCGGTGAGAGTGGTAGAAACTCTATCACTTTGCAAGCCTTTGCAATGCTCTTCATCTTTGTACTAGATGCAGAGTTTGCTGCAAGCACCATCGGAACAGTTGGCTCTTTTAGTATCTTGAGTAACGCTTCTGCCCCACCAAAGTTGCTACGACCGTGTATGCCATCTACTTCATCTACGAATATCATTGGAATTCCTCGTACAGTCAGGTTTCCAAGTACTGGCTTGAGCGTCTCATTTATTCCTGCCTTGTTTCTCATATCACTAGCGTTTAGCTCTATAATGTCATATCCAAATGATCTACCAGCTAGTGCTGCAGCCGTCGTTTTACCTATGCCTGGTGGACCTGTCAATAGGACTGGTTTTATCCCTTTTTTCCACTTTGAAAACCAGTCTACAAGTGATGCTCGTGCTTCTTCATTTCCCACCATATGCGCAATCTCTACTGGTCTGTATTTTTCAGACCACATCATTTGAGATTCACTGGTAAATTTGATTCAAATTTTTTCCAAGGCGACATCTTTGTGATACGATTGTACCAGTATCTATTATAGTGCTCTACGGAGAGAAAGAGGAAATTCAAAAAATCAGTATGCGTAAAATTTTTTGGCATCGCATCTATTGCAAGTCGTGCCTCATTTAGATATAGATCACTTTTTGCCATTGTCAATTGAAATCCTTTCTCTATGTTTTGAGCAGACAATGAATAATATAGTGGCCACGAAGGCACTTTGATAAATCCATGTTTTAGAGAATCCTCCATCTCGTTTCCGCATCCTACACCTTCTGCTGCGTGTGCCATTCCAGAATAAAAAATCTCTCCGAGTGGATTTTTTGCAAGTGCCATGTTTCTTCCTGCCGTACCCATTACAGAACGATATTTTTTGTATGATTCGATCATCTCTTCTTTTGTTATTTTATCTGGTTTTGATTTTAATATAGTGTCCACATCCTGTCCGATTCTAGCTTGTGCAAACCCTTCTTCAAATTCACGTAATACTTTTTGGCCACCACGTTTTATTTTTTTTCTAGCAATCTGCAAAATGTACGGATTCATCAACCTATAATCATCAAGATACTCTAAATCTTCATCCTTGTCCACTATGCGATCCATTGGTTCACTAAGATCTATTGCTAGTATGTGCCCCTCGACCATATCTTCTCTGAGCGTAGAGTCACGGCCATCGTATGCAGCTGCTGCATCGTATAGTGCGTTGAATACGGGGTATGTCATCTTTACAAAATTTGAATCCAAAATGCGCATTACACGATCGCCTAGCACTTGTATATCGCTTAGATTGGTTTTGACTTTGTCTATCTTTGAGGGTTGTAGATCCATCTCTGGTTCTCTGGTCTCGGCTACAAACGCCTTTAGTGTCTCTATTGGTGTATCATCTGCTTTGATCTTGGCATACATTTCATCTGTGAATCTTTTTGCAAGATTTGGTAATTCAGTTTCTGCTTCTAGCTTGTATTTAGAAAACATGCGGTATCCTTTGGATTTAAAGATCCCTTGTTTGATTATCTGTTTGCCTGGTTTTGTTCCCAAGAGTGCCTCTTTGCTTACTAGGGACGAATCCTTGCCACTCATATACGGACAATGTGTGTTTTATTATTAATGGTTTAGACAAAATTTGACTTAAATTGATGCGTTTGTGAGATCATTTATGGAACCAATAGATCTTCTCAAAGATGCATCCGATCGTGTGTACAAGGCAGTAAAAGGTATGGCCGGCACCGATGAGGCAGGAGGAGACTTTGGTGTTGGTGCAGGTGGCGATGTATCTAGAAATATTGACATTGTGGCCGAAAAGGCCGTAATTGATCTTGTAAAAGAAAAAGGTTTTGGTTGTACCATACTTGGAGAAGAGTGTGGTAGAATTGAAATTGATGGAGAACCTGGGGGTTTTCTCATAATGGATGCAATAGATGGCTCGACGAATGCGGTTCGTGGCGTACCATTTTTTTGCTGCTCTCTAGCATACGCTACAGAAAATAAACTCTCTACAGTCAAGGCTGGAATCGTACGAGATCTCTCCAATGGAGATTCCTATTGGGCGTCAAGTGGACAAGGAGCATTTCTCAATGATTCACCTATGCACGTGTATTCAGATGAGCCATTGTATAGTATTGTAGGGCTAAATATTTCTGGTGCTAGCGCAGAGTTGGTGCAGAGGTTACAACCTTTGTTGGAGAGCTATAATCACCTACGACACTTTGGAGCAAATGCACTAGAGATGGCACTCTTTTCCAAAGGTTTGATGGATGCACTTGTTGATTTACGCGGTAGTATACGCATACAAGATATTGCAGCAGGGTATTTGATTGTAAAAGAGGCAGGAGGAATCATACTTGATGAAGAGTTGAAACCGCTTGATTCTGATCTTGAATATACATCTAGGTTGTCGTTTGTGGCAGCGAGTAGTAGAAAAGTTCTAGATGAAGTTATCAAAGATATAATCTAGATACAAAAAGAATGGCGCCCTCGGCGGGATTTGAACACGCGTCTCAGCCGTGACAGGGCCGAATTCTAGACCTGGCTATACTACAAGGGCTATTTCACGTTTTACAGTATGTCCGATTAAAGCATTACGGAATTAATGCACGTCATCTATAAAGACTAAATTATGTGCCAAATGATGTGTGCATAAGGGTCTATAGCGCAGCCAGGTAGCGCACCGGACTTTTAATCCGGCTGTCGAGGGTTCGAATCCCTCTAGACCCGCTCCAATATTGGTTCGGATACTAGACTATTTTCATTCATCTAATGCAAGATCGCCTGATCGCTGTTTTTGTTCAAGCACGACTTTGTTGTTTGGTAGTACGCCTACAAACTTCCATCCTTGTGTAATCAAGGCTTCGGCTTGTACAGATTCTACGCATTGGCTAGGAGTATTTTACCAGCATTCAAATTTTGAAGTACATCTAGTATTGCTCCTAGCTGTTCAGGTTTTGCCATTTGAATCTGTGAGATTGCCTGCTCTTTTGTCTTTGCAGATTTGTCTTCATTTATTGTTTCTATGTCTAGATATTTGGCTGCTTTTGCAAATGATTTTCGCATGGCGTTAAGAAGCTCTTCTGACAGTATGCTTTTGTTTGTAGTATATGTTGCTTCTATGCTTCCTACGTGACCCATAAAGACTCAAGTCATGTGCGATAAGACCCTTTGACTCTGCAATTAGTAATTGCGTGTCAAAGTACGTATGGTCTCCATGCGAATCTTGGTCTAAAGACACTGCGGATTCTGCGGCTTATTTGCGGTGTTGAGTTTTTGGATTTCTGCGTTTTTCAGAGACAACATTTGTTGATATTACAGGTGTTTCTCCGTGCAGCGGTTCTCCATTTGAAAGTCTCGTTCAAATATGAGAGTATCAAACGTTCTGCAGCAGATGTTGCAAAGGTAAAGTATTGGTGTCTAGCCTTTGAGATCTCTGCTCTAACCACTATGCGCATTGGACTTTGCGTGCATATTGCAACGCCTCCCTGTATGGCTACGTCTGGAAGATCCTTCATTTTTAGCCCGTCGGTTCCGTTATCGTTTCCTAGCACTTCTGGACGCAATCCAGATTTTGCAATCAGAGACATCATAACGGCCTCTCTTGGTGATGCCATGTTGAATATTTCTGTCATTTCAGCTGCGTTTGGCACTCGCTCTTTCTCTAGAGTAGGCTTTAGATGAGAGTTTGAGACCTTGATCTTACGTTTAATGTATACGTCAAAGTGTCTGAGCCATGATTTTACTGCCTTTATTATGCCATCAATGTATCCTGGAGAATAGTTTTTTTCTTCCATTATGGAGACGTGATCCACTAACAGGTCTGTCATTGTTTTGATGTCTTTCATGCCAAGTTCTGCTATCTGCATTGGTGTCATTTGATGTACTTGACAGAATTTGTCTAGTCGTCTAAGGCGTGTTTCAGCTCCTACACGACTACCCCTAGCCATATTCTCATACCAACGTTTTATGTCAGGATTGGTTAGCATGCTTGATTTTTTTGTTTTTTTGGTCATTGTATTTGTTTGATTGTTGGCTGGCGTTTGCATATTTTTCCCACATCGGTCAACCTTGTGGCGACTTCATTGGTTATAGGTTGGCACCATTGGGTTATTTTACCTTTATTATGATCGCTGATTTGAGTCATGTTCTATGTATAGATAGAACATACCTTATTTAATGATATCCATGTATACATAGAACATGGGAATATACATAAAAAAGAGAGGTAGTGACGAATATGTATTTTTTCTAGCTGGAAAAAAACAGTTTTTGCTAGGTCGCAAAGATGATCTAAAGAACGTAAATGTTGACAATGTGTTAAAGGCTGCCAATGAACTGGATAAAACGTATGACCAGCAGACAAAACGATACATTGAGGGTCTATTATCTTGTGTAAAATTTTTAGAGAAAAAAGAGAGTTCCACATATCTTGCTAAGAGAAGAGAAAAAATAAAGCATAACATAACTAAACTTCAATAAAGTTTAAAAGAATTATAACACAAGAAAAACGAAAATATATGCAAATCTATTATTCAAATATGATTTTAAATGTATCAATTATGAATATTTTCATATGCTTGTTTGATCAAATTTTTTAAATATTTCATACTAGCTTTATCAACAGGCATTTCCCATATTCTTCCATTAAATTTATTTTTATTATGTGGTTTTAGAAATTTTTTTGGATCATCTATATTTTTTTTGATAATGTGAGCAATGAGTTTATGTTGCCTTAAATGCAAAGCTAAGAAATTCCGTTTATTATGTTTAAATGCAATATAATTTTTAGTGTGATGTATAGTAACATCCGACCAATTATTGACATATTTTTTTATTGTATTTACTAAATCTAAGACCGACTTGTCGATATTATGGTATTTTGATATATCATCATCAAAAAATGTTGGTGTAGAGAATATTTTATTAACAAGAATTATTTTTTTATTATCATAAAAATTGATTTCTACACAATCTATGTCAATATCAGTTGTTTTCATTTTCTCAGCATAAGTTATTGCATTTTCATGTAGATGTTCAGCAACTACATACAAACGAGGATATTCGTTAAAATTTACATCTTTGCCATCTATTGTATTTCGAATGTCTTCAGTTAGTTTTTTTGGAATTTTTAATTTAGATTTACCTTTAATATGTATAAGATCAGTGATCTTGAGTTTACAAGCCCATAGATGATAATTAATTGCTTGAGCTACAGCATCATATTTTGCTGTATTTTTTTTTATTTCTATTATGACTAAATTATTCTGAGAATCTAATCCTAACAAATCAATTTTTCCATGTGGTGTGGCATTTACTTGCCTTCCAATTATTTTGAGATTATCTTCCAAAATGGATGGATTTTTTTCTAAAAAATCTTCTAGGTCTATTTCAAAATTATTAGGCTGATGTTGAAATTTGGATAATTTATTATTATATCTAGTAAAAACATCCATATCAGCATCAAACCATGTTATTATATATATCAAATGAACGAATATTTGTAGAATTCAAACGCATTGTATGGTTAAGAAAATGTGGCATATAGAAAAAGAAGTTCTAAATTATAAAGCGCATAATACACAAACTAAATCATGTCAAAGAGAAAATCAAATAATCAGAACCAAACTCTTGAAGATAAACTATGGGAAACGGCAGAATTACTAAGAGGTAAAGTTGCACCATCTTCTTACAAGGACATATCTTTGGGATTGTTGTTTTTGAAATTTATAACGTATTGGTATGAACAAAGAAGAATCAAGCTAGAAAAACAGACAAAAAATCCAAAAAGTCGATTCTACTGCAAGACCGAAAAACAACGTAATTATGTGTTAAATCAAAAAGATTCTTACGCATCAGAAGGCGTTTTTTTCATAAAAAATGGCAATAAATGGAGTGATTTAACCAAAATAGTATCTAGTGAAAAAAATCTTGCTATTGTCATTGATCAAATGATTCAAGAAATTGAAAAAGATAATCCTCAATTAGAAAATGTATTACCAAAAGTATTTGCAGGTTCAGACATTCCAAACGACAATTTGCAACAGCTAATTGAAACATTTGATAGAATTCCATCAGATGACATATCAAAAGATTTTTTTGGTAGAATTTATGAATATTTTCTGAGAAATTTTTCTAAAAAACTAGGTCAAAAAGGTGGAGAATTTTTTACACCTGAATCAGTAGTCCGATTGCTAGTAGAGATTATCGAGCCGTATCATGGAATCGTTTATGACCCAACTTGTGGTTCTGGTGGAATGTTTGTTCAAAGCCATAAATTTTTACAAGCACATAATAACAAAAATGGCAAAGGAATATCGGTATACGGAGTAGAATCACAAAGCGATATTTGGAGAATATGTAAAATGAATTTAGCAATGAGAGGAATTGAAGCAAAAAATATCATGTGTGCAGATTGTTTACTAGATCACCCATATGAGAAATTAAAAGCCAATAGAATACTGGCAAATCCACCATTTAACATGGGTGAGTGGGGTCATGAAAAAATCAAGGATGATGTGAGGTTTGCAAAATATGGTACACCAAGTAGTGGAAAACCTGGAGGCAATTATGCATTCATGTCTCATATGATACATCATTTAAATGAGAAAGATGGCAAGCTTGGCCTAGTACTTGCAAATGGTTCAATGTCTGCAATCGGAAATGAAAGAAAAATACGACAGAAAATGGTAGAGGATGACATAGTGGACTGCATGATAGCACTACCAACAAATCTATTCTATACTGTGACAATCCCAGCATGCCTTTGGTTTATTACAAAAAACAAAAATGACGGTAAGACTAGAAAACGGATAAATGAAACATTGTTTATTGACGCAAGAAAAATATTCACATCTGTGGATAGAGCACATAACGAATTATCTGCAGCGCAAATACAAAAAATTACTGCAACATATAGATCATTTATTGGGGTAAAAGGATATCCAAAATACAAAAATGCTACAGGTTATTGTAAAATGGCCACAATTTCAGATATACGAAAAAATGATTTCGTTCTTACTCCCGGTCGATATGTTGGAACTGAAGAAATTGAGGATGATGGAGAAGTATTTCAAGATAAAATGAAACGATTAACACAAGAATATGTTAAACTTTCAAATGAATCTAAAAAACTTGATAAAGAAATTCGTAAGGAATTAAATATGATGGACTTTGAAGTATAAAATGACTCCAGATTTACACATTAAAAAATTATCTGAAGTTTGTAAGATCTATAGTGGTGGTACACCATCTACAAAAAATAAAAATTTTTGGAACGGAAATATATGCTGGCTTTCTTCTGGTGAAACAAGAAATACCTTCATAACGGATACAGAAAGAAAAATTACAATGCTGGGAGTCAAAAACTCTACTACTCGACTTGCACAAAAATTTGATGTAGTTGTAGCAACTGCAGGACAAGGTAATACTCGTGGGCAAGTTTCACTATGTTTGATTAACACATATGTAAATCAATCCGTTATTGTATTACGAGCAAACAATACAACATTATTGCCAAAATTTTTTTTTTATAATTTAAAATCACGTTATAACGAGTTACGTCAGTTATCTGATAGTCATAGTTCGAGAGGCAGTTTACCAAAAAATATTTTATCCACTCTTAATATTAAATTATTCACTTTATTACAACAAACAAAAATTGGAAAAATTTTCTATGATTTAGATCAACAAATAGAAAATCTACAAAACCAAAACAAAGTACTAGAACAAATGGCACAAGCTATATTCAAATCATGGTTTGTTGATTTTGATGGAATAACTAAGTTTGAATATTCAGAATTGGGAAAAATTCCAAAAGGATGGAAAATTAAAAATCTTGAAGAATTATGTACATCTATTCAAAATGGAGGCACTCCAAAAAGAAATGAGTCAGATTATTGGAAAAATGGAACCATTGAGTGGTATAAAACTGGAGAACTTTGCGATAGTTTTTTAATGAAATCAAAAGAGAAAATCACAAAATTTGGCCTAGAAAAATCTTCTACTCACATATGGCCAGAACGCACAATCCTTATCGCAATTTATGCACATCCTGTGGTAGGTAGATTGGGCATTTTAACAAAACCGAGTTGTTCAAATCAAGCATGTACCGGATTAATACCTAAAACTATATTCGGCACCAATTTTTTATTTTTTAGTATATTTTTTACTAGACATTATTTTTCAAAAATTGCAAGTGGAACCGCACAACAAAACATCAGCCAAAATATTGTAAAAAATCATAAAATAATCGTTCCACCAATTATTTTAATTTCAAAATTTAACAATACTACTGATTCTCTTTTAAAAAAAATTAAAGTAAATAAACATAATATATTGACATTAACTATTATTCGTAATACATTACTACCAAAACTAATGTCAGGAGAAATTAGAGTATGACGCCATCGGAATTAAATGAAATAGAATTAGTTGAATTGCCTGCTCACAAAGTCTTTAAAGAATTGGGTTATGAGGTATTTGATGGTAAAGATGTACATTCTGAGCGTGATTCATACAATGATGTAATTTTAGATTCTAGATTAAATAATAAAATCCATAATCTAAATCCCAACTTGCCAGAGATAGTTTATGAGCATGCAATAAACAAGGTAAAATCACTCTCAAATCCAACCACTATTGAAAACAATAGAGAATTTCATAACATGTTGCTTGCTGGAGTAAGAGTGGCATATCAGCAAGATGGCAAAACTGTGCATACGGTGATACAATTGATTGATTTTAAAAATCCACAAAACAACAACTTTGCTGTAATAAGACAATTTGTAGTCAATCAGCACAAAGAAAGAAGACTAGATCACGTTATATTTGTCAACGGCCTGCCATTGATTTTACTAGAGTATAAAGATCCTACGAATCCTGCAGTTAGTATTATAGACGCATATAATCAACTAGGGAACACAAACTATCAAAGATATATCCCAAAAATTTTTAATTATAACACATTTTTAATCATAAGTGATCGAACGTTTGCAAAATACGGAACAATGACTGCGTTATTTGAAAGATTTACAGACTGGAACGATCCTGAAGATCCCGATAAAACTATTGTAAATAGGTTAGATCTGATGCAGAAACATATGCTGAATAAAAAATCGCTACTTGAAATAATCCAAAATTATATAGAATATGAATCCGACGGAAGAAAAACCATCAAAAAAATAGCAATGCAGCACCAGTATACTGGTGTGAAAAAAGCCGTGGAGAAAACCATCGACGTATTCAAACAAAATGACGAAAACCGCATAGGTGTAATTTGGCATACAACTGGTAGCGGAAAATCGTTAACCATGATTTTTTACGTAAATATAATATCACAAATAAATGAATTTGAAAATCCCACATTTGTCATTATAACAGATAGGACGAATTTAGATGAACAATTAAACCATTTTTTCAATGTCGCAGGGTTTCCGTATCCAAAACCAAAAACTGCCATACTTGAAGCAGACTCTATTATGGATTTGAGGGAAAAGCTATCCACCCCTGCTGGAAAAATAATCTTTACGACGATACAAAAATTTCAACAAACTCAGAATGAAAGAGATGGAATGGAAATGTATCCAATTATCTCCAAGCGAAGAAACATTATCATTATAGCTGATGAGGCACATCGTTCACAATACAAGAAAATAGCACAAAATCTGCATAGAGCACTCCCAAATGCCTTAAAAATAGGATTTACTGGAACGCCCATAGAAAAAGAAGACAAATCAACCACCCAGGTATTCGGTAATATCCTTTCATCATACAAGATTAGCGATGCCGTAAGAGATAATGCGACCGTAGAAATCGTCTGTCAAAGCAGGCTAGTACGCCTACATTTGATAAACAAGATGATTGGTAGTGAATTTGATAAAATTACCAAAGATCTGGATTCTGACGCAATAGATCATCTCTCCAAGAAATGGTCTGAGCTTCGTACAATGCTAGAGGATCCAGACAGGCTAAATGTAATCGCAAAAGATCTAGTTTATCACTATGTAAAAAAAAGCAAAACCTTCAAAGGAAAGGCAATGCTTGCAGCTAGTACAAAGCTGGCAGCTGCAAGATATGCGGACATTATATCAAAAATATCGGGTGCTCCAAAATGCACTTGTATTATCTCTGGTACATCACAGGGGATCATGGATAATACATCAGAGGAGAAAAAGACACGCGAGCAGATGGTATCTAGACATTATAAAAGCAAACAGGAAATTGATGATCTCATCAAACAATTCAAAGATGAAAAAGATGACTTGAGACTGCTTATCGTATGCGATATGTATCTTACGGGATTTGATGCTCCAATAGTACATACAATGTATGTGGACAAACCGTTAAGGGATCACAATCTAATACAAGCAATCTCTAGAGTCAATCGAATATGGAAGGACAAACCAAAGGGAATCATAATAGACTATATCGGTATTACAGACGATCTAAAACGGGCATTTCGTTCGTACAACGATTCGGACATAAAAGGAGCAATGATCCCAACCGAAGAGATTATCATGTACATGAAAAACAAACATTTAGAGCTGACGAGTTTTTTTACGGTTGATATTGGTTCTGATAAAACATACAAGGAACGAAGACAGGCATCTTATTTGGATAATGCAATAACGGAAATTTTAGACGATGTAAATGTCAGAAAAAAATTCATTCAAAATGTAGTAGAACTTACAAAAGCGTATGCCGTATGCACTCCGCATCCTGCATGCCAAGAGATCGAGGGAGATCTGAGATTTTTTCAACTGATGCGTAGAATGATGATAAACTCAATCGTGGGTATTACGTATATTTCACCAGAGAAAGAGTCTGCAATACAGGATTTAGTCGAAGAGAGCATTTCAGCTGATGATAATATTCGGCTATACGACATAAAATATGACGACAAGAGCGTTGATCTAAACAAGGAATACATTGAAAAAATAAAACAAATTCCACAAGAAAATCTCAAAATGGAGCTAGCTTACAAGCTGTTGGATGATGCCATAAAATCACGATTTAAACGAAACATGGTAAAACAAAAATCATTTCAAGATCGAATAGAAGAAACACTTTCAAAATACCACGGAAAATTTGAAAGCTTTGATACCTTGTTTCCACAGTTTGAACAAGTCGGAAAAGAAATTATGAATGAGACATTACGGGAGGAAAAACTACAGTTGACGGATGAAGAAATTGCATTTTTTGATATCATATCCATGGGGAAAACATACGTTGAACATGATGCAAAAATAAAACAAATTGCAATGGAGATCACTCAACGTATAAAAAAGAAAACAACGATTGACTGGACAAATCAGGACAATATACAGTCTGCAATTCGCGAAGATGTGACACTCGTATTGTTTAAATTCGATTATCCTCCAGAGGATGTTAAAAAGTTGATGCCCAAAATCATGCAACAAGCGAAAATTAATTATGAAAACGTAGAATATGATGTCTGAGACGTATGATATGAACATCAATACTATGCAGACTTTATAATATGAACCAGTTTACGTATGTTCATAGATATCATACATATCATTACCAGTTAATTCCATTTTTTATCGTATACATTCCGATAAATATTATCATTACAAAAACAGTTTTCATTTTTTTTATGTTTTAGAATACAATCTTGATTTGGAATATGTAACGCACTAAATTCGGCAGATGATTCTAACAGTTTGAATTTATCAGGAAGTGATGCAATTCTGCTTAAGATGATTTGAGTTGCAAGAAATACACCAGCCAAAAAAGGCGTATGTGGAGCTGGTGTTGGTTCATGAGGAACATTAATTGGCAATGTATACATGCCACATGGTCCATGCAACAGAATATCTATTGGTTTACCAATATGTTGTCGTAGATTATCTTGTTTTATTTTAGTATGCTTTTCAATTTGTATAATATCTTCTTCGTTTACATTTGCATTTTGATTAATTCGGATTTCCGAAATTCCCGTCATCATGGAATGTAATTTTGATTCTGATGGACTATTACTTTTAGGATAATATGAACAGGCAAGACATTGATACTTTCCATTCATTATATGATGACCAACACCATAACGTAAAGTATTATTTGATGTATCTGTCCAAGCATTCCATATAGTTTTTGGCAATCCAGCTTGTACATTTAATCTAGTTTCTATGTTATCAACTGCTGTCACAACTTCTTTAAATGACGTTCCCGTAATATTCACTAATTCGTATGATAATGTTATTGGTATTGGGTTCAGAGTAGGATTGTCTTTTGATAACAATTTTGCTAAAATATTGGTTTTGGGTTCATTGATATTCTCTACAAAACTATAGACATATCTTTGAATATTGGACAAATCTACATTGTCAGGATCAATTAAAATTATTTTGCCCGTTATATTTGTGGCAAATTGTAATGCTAGTGCAAACGCTTGTCCGATTGCACCGCATCCAACAATGGCAAAATTATCAAGATTAATCATACTCGGAATTTGAGGTTCAAGTACGGGTTGAGATTCAGATCCGTATGTAATTAAATCGTATTCAAAATGCGATGGGATTTTATCAGTTGGTATGCTAGGCAAAAGATATTTGAATATTTCTCCTGTAATTATACCTGCCAGATAAAATGCAGATAGAGAGTTATCTGAACTAGAACTCCAGTGGCATGGTTTAATAGTAGAAGCATAAATACTCCAACCAGCGGAACCGATATAAAGAATATTTTTACCATTGTCATATTTCTTAGTACCCAACACAATAGTTAATGTGGGATTTTGTATTTGATCAATAGATATTTTTTCGTGATGTGATTTTGGAAATTTTTTGATGATCATATCAGGACCGTTGTATGATACATTTTTTAAAAATCTTGGCAATATGTTCAACAACATATAACAACAGTTGACAGCATTTTTATTCGATATCAATTCTTTTGGAAATATAATTTGTATTTTAAGATCATTAATTTTTTGAATAATTTTTTTTGGTTTTAAAGTATTATTTATTGTTGATAATGTTTCAATATTTTTTTCTTGTATAGGATTAGGCGGCATAGTCATTTTATACAAATCATCTTCTTTTTTTTATAATTTGAAATCCATTTCCATTTTAAATCGATGTATCTATAAACTGCCCAATTATTGATATCCATTTTGTTAATATATCCGTAATCAGGTATTACTATACTAAATGATCCTGGAAGAACCAATACAGAGCCATCATCATCGATACTACTATGATATGCGTTTGCAGGATGTGTATGTATTTGTGCTATGGCAATGATACCAAGTTTGTACATTTCAACATTTATTTTATGATCTTCCCCATCAAGAACTTCATATGTATACGTACTATTATTTTGTTTTGGAAATAATACATGGGTAATCACGAATGTTTGGTTTTCTTTGAACCCAGCTAGTACTGCATGTGCTTCTTTTCCATCTTTTCCATGACGCTGTAAAAAATTAAAAGTTTTTGACACTATTGATTTAGGTATTACCATTTTCATTATATTTTCAAACATTATAACCGCAAAGTTTTGAACGATCGATCAGTGAAATTGCTCTATTAATTATCCAAGTTATTGTTCCCTCACTAGTATTACGAATAAGTTCCCACCGATCCAGCTTATAATGTTGATGGTATTCAAAAAACCCTGGACTGCAAAACCATATCCGAGGGTTTTGGAATATATGAGGATGACCCAATTCTAGCTCTGCTGGTACTTCCTCTTTTTTTGATAATCGATTTAATGTAGGATGCAATAACGTTGCACTAGGGGGTTGAAAATCCCAGTTTGACATGTTTAGATATAACGTTAGAGACACATTATTATCTAATGCAAAAATATCTATGAAAATATTTGGAAAGTTTGCAATACGCAATTGCCAATCATTTTCTTGATTTGATTGTTCATTAATTTCACATTTTGCAATATTAAATTTAGTTCTAGCAACAGTTTCATCCAAAACCACTATTGGCCACCACGACCAGGACCTTTGGTCAGAAAAAGTGTTTCGGCTTTTACTATATTTTGTACTTTATAGGATTTGTTAAAAAATAATTGAATGCCATCACAAGTTTTTAACATCCAATTATCAAGCCTGCGTTCAATTTTATTACGTTGAAATACTTCAAAAACCGCTTTTTTAATTTCGTCTTTGAGATTAACTTTAACTTCATTTTTTTTACCTTGAATTACAAATATCATTATTACATTATTCGTAGGGGGTTTTATGCTAATATTATGCGATCCACTATTTGGTATTTGTGTTATTTTTGGTTTCTTTTCATCCATAACATCTATACATGCTTCTCATATTTAATCATGATCTTGTATTATTAATTGATTAATACATACTAGAATTTTGAAAAAAGATGATCAGTTTGAGAAAAATTTACTTGAGAAATAAAATAATCAGAGGTTATAAATATAATAAAAAAATATAGGGGATTAGTAGGCTCCCCCAATAGCTTTTGACCGTCATTTACGTTCTGATCGGTCTTGCAGTAAAATTATGATAATAATCGGACTAGAACCATTATTGGTTCTAGAACCTCTAGACCCGCTATCTAGGGTTCGAGTAGTTTTGTTGTATGTTTGCATGATGAGATGACAGAGACAGATAAACAATATAATAAAAAAATTAGTCATAGACGTGTAAGGATAGAACATGCGATAAACCGACTAAAATGGTTCCGTAGGATGAGTGCTGTGCATGATGATAGTAAAGAAGAGTTTTACAAAGAGATCCAAGTCGTCTCTAGGCTAACAAACCTGCACATACTGTTCAATGACCGCAAATATATCAAACCGATGGAACAAGTCTGTTCGCAAAAAGTCGCACATCTCTGTGCAACATGCCTGCGCATGATGTTACCGTTTTTGTCATATTTATGACATTTTGATTTGTTTGAATTCTCTCATGCTTTGATCATACAGTATCGGGTCAAGAATTGATCTAGCTTTATGAGAGAATGTGTATAAGGTCTATTGATCTTTTTGTCTTTCGGTAGTCTTCAAGTATTCTATACCGCAGATCATAAGTTCGTTAAAAAATCCTCCATCTTTGGTTTAAAATAATCAGTAACGTTATTAGCTAGTTTCTTTGTTCTCAGATATTTCCTGAAATTACTTCTCTTATCCTCTAGTTGTGGATAGTACTCTGAATGATCCATAGCCTGCTTGGCAACAAACCAGATTGTCTCCATGATGTTGTGTTGTGGCAATGCTTTTGGAAGATATTCGATTCGAATTTTGTCTTGGTTTTCCTGCACATACCTTTCAAGATCTTTTGTTCTGTGTTGACTGGCTCTGTCAACGATTATCATTATGCGACCGTATTTTGCAACTGCATCTTTTACGTATCGTAGAAATGTTTGACCATCAAATTTATCATACGATCTAAAGAATCGCTCGCCGGAAATTGAGATCATTCCATATGCTATGAATCTTCGATGATCGCCCTTCCATCGATAGATGGAGCGCTCATCCTCGTTGCACCAGTATTTTTTGATCATCTTTCCATCGCTGTTGACTATGCTCTCATCATGGACAAAAATTTTTGTCCTCTTTGACATTTCGTGCGTAATTATCTGCGTTATGCTCCTATACCATGCATAACATTCATCGTATAATGTAGGCACTGGCGTGTATTTTTTGTGGAACTTTTGCCTCTAGTTTCCATCCACGCATAATTCTGTAAACATGTGTAATATGGTATGTAATTCCAGTTTTATTTTTAATATATTTGCGTACCTGCTTTGGAAGTATCATGGTTTCCTGTTTCTGTAAATGTCTTTTCCATCTGCATCATGGTGTGTGAGCACCCAAAGGTGGACGACCGGAGCAGGACCCTTCCTCCAGGCCTTTGAGTCCGTATTTTTGATATCGATCGTGCCATTTGTATACAAACTGGTACGTTCGGAACATAGAATTTGCCGTCTCTGTCATGTCCAGACCACGTATCTGCATCAGACACATGGCATGCAATCGTGCTATCATGCGTATATCTTTGCATTTGTTATAGGCCTGAAGGAGATCCTCATCACTGACTTGCATGAATTGTTGTAAACGAGGTGATCAAAAAAGGTTGCTATGCATTTTTTAAACGAACTTATGCTTTGGGGTATAACTGTACTCATCAATGCGAGCATATGCTGCAAATATTTCTTGCTTTTCGTTGTTGCGTTTGCGAGACAATGCAATAAACAAGACTCGTCTTACAGAGATAATGCATGTGTTTCCTGACTCGTTGACATATTCGGAGAAACGTGGTGCATTTGGTGAATTTTTAACAGCATTTTCAAATCGTACAAGGATCCATTCAAACTCGTTACGTTCTAATCCCGTAGTGGCGTAAAGGTTTTGGTCATCATCAATTATCTGATCAAACACAGTGTCATTGGACAATCTGCCTTTCTTGTAATCATGCAATTCTGCTTTAGATTGCTCACTTTCTGCTTTAAATTTCTCAATTTCTGCTTTCAATTCGGTATTTTTCTTTTCTAGTTTGAGAATCATACGCTTGTCTGAATCACACATGCCATGTGTGTATTACACTTGATCTTGGATCTTTCGTTTCATCATAATTGATTTTTTTGTCAATGAGAATCATACGCTTGTCTGAATCACACATGCCATGTGTGTATTACACTTGATCTTGGATCTTTCGTTTCATCATAATTGATTTTTTTGTCAATAACCATATGTGCACAGAAAAACTAGGACTTTAGAAGGTTGTAAGAATAAGAACAAAAAGAGATCTGGCCATTACAAAACTAAAAAACAAACAAAATCATTACCGCATTTTGACAGATCCTACATGTACGTTGGTATTGACGTCCACAAGGAGTTCCTTCAGGTTGCAATGATGGACAAAAAAGGTAAAATTGTCTTTAACGAGAGAGTCGATAGAGACAACGATGAGGTGAAAAAGTTTTTCTTAAAAAATGTTCCAAAGAGTGCAAAATGTATCATGGAATCCTCATCTGTTTGGTATGGCTTGTTTACGTTCATGACAAAAGATCTAAAGCTGGATGTATCTCTCTCGAACCCATACCAGACAAAGGCAATTGCATCATCCAAGAAAAAAACTGACAAGATTGACGCAATGATACTTGCAGACCTTTACCGTGGCGGATATATTGCACTGTGCCATGTTCCAACAAAAATTGTGGTGGAATGGAGGCGCCTTGTACGACATAGACATTGGAGTGTACAGATGAGAACGAGTGAAAAAAATGCCATACATGGAATCCTATTACAAGAGGGGATAAAGATTGCAGGTACAACATTTACTCAAAAGTACAACGAATCGCTTCATTTCATAGGTGATTACAGAATTGATGACCATCTAGAGGCGATAGACTCGTATGATAGACTCATTGCAAAAACAAACAAAAGGATATACCAAATTGCAAGATCTAATAAACAGATCCAATTGCTAAAGACAATTCCAGGAATTGGTGATTACAGTGCTTTGGCAATTATAGCTGAGATTGATGATGTGAGGAGATTTTCAGATTCTCACCGTTTGTGTTCGTATGCAGGTTTGGTTCCAAGTGTACGTAATTCTGCAGATATGGTAAAGCATGGCAGGATAACAAAAAGAGGCAGTAGAATGATGAGGTGGATTTTGAGTGAAGCAGTCCGCACACATGTAAGGTGTGCACCAAAAAGCAATGTCACACGGTTTTACAAAAGACTCGCAAGAAAAAAAGGCACGGGTAAGGCCACAGTAGCAACTGCATCAAAGATGTTACGTGTCATATACTGGATGTTAAAGGAGAGTAAAGAGTTTGAAAGCAATTACAGTTAGATTCGCAACCGCGTCTTGTGCATTGGAGATTAAACTCCGGTCAATAACTGCGGCATGATCTAACGATTGGATGAAGAAAGGTTGTGAGGGTAAACCTCGTATGGATAGTTATCCTTTTCTTTAGAAACGGAAAGTACACACCTAGCGAAAGCTATGCGGGATTAACGAAAAATGCTAGAATTGTTTATAAAGATAGCACATGGATATGCATAAGGTCTATTGACTATAAATGAAACGCTTATTGTCATCAACGCAATAGCTGTTATGCGTGCCGGCTTACGCGGCGGAATTTGGAGTACGATGGGGAAAAATATAGAAAAACCTCTAATCGTAACACTTTGTAAAATATTAAAAGTGGATGCAAAATATTATAAAAATACGTGTATAGATACTTCAGATAATCCTAGAGAATCTGATTTTTTTCTAGAAAATGAAATTGGGAACTGTTTTAGATGCGAGGTGAAGCTTATGGGAAAAGGTAATCCTGAGAGTGCAGATGGTGCCATGGCTAGAAATGCAGCTTTTTTCTTGGCAGACAAATTATCCGATCAAAACAAAAGTGAATTAAATCGACGGGATATAAAATGGGTGGCTATGGCAGATCCTAATTTATTGCAACAAGTATCGCGCCGTTTAAATGAGTTGCACATACCAAACACTCCATATAATTCAGAATTAACAGAAAAATTCATCGATGAATATTTAGAATAAAAAATCATGAATGTATCTATGTGCAATGTTTCAAGTATTCCGTGCTTTTTTGGTATGAGGTCAGCTACTCTGTATTTTTGTGCGTGAATGCAGAACTTTCTTGATAATTATAGGCAGGGACGTGACCTCATACCTTTTTTGTGTATTATTGTACAGCGTTCGCTATGTAGTTTTCCCATTAAAAGTGAGAGAGACATACATCTATTCGGGACATTATTCCCACAACCGTCTTCGTCCACTTGCTAGAGATTGCTGCAGTTATGACATCGGAGCATTATCTCCATACATTTACTCGCGGTTGTACATCTAACTATAATTTTGTTCAAAATCTCTCCCATTTTTTAGCAACCAGTAAATGACGTTTAGCGTCTTTGCTGCAGCTACAACTGCGGCTTTGGAATTGCCTCTCTTTTTTTGCAAGTCTTTTGTAAAATATCGCTTTTTGGTGCATTCAACACATGAGAGCGGATTGATTCTACTAAAACCTATCGTAACATCCTACTACCTCTTTTCGTTATGTGGCCATGATGCATCAAAAATTGATCCATCTTTATGAGAGAATACACATCGGTCTATTGATTTTTTGTCAATATGTGTAATATCTATTATCTGATCGTTATGTTTTTCATAGAATTTTTTAAAAAATATTAATGAAATGATCGCTCTTAAACAAAAGTCAAAAATAGTCTAACAATAATCAATTAATATGCAAAAAGTTGAATGGACATTTTTGGATGTTAGTACACGGAAATATACTCATGCCTTACACTTGTATCCTGCACGATTACATCCAGAGATTGCAAGAAGGATCATATCAAAATATGCCATCAATAAATCAGATGTAGTTTTTGATCCATTTATGGGGTCTGGGAGCGTATTGTTGGAAAGTATATTACATGGAAATACAGTCATAGGAATAGACATAAACCCATTTGCGGTATTATTATCCAAAGTTAAAACTACACCAATATTTAAAAATATGAATAATACATTGAATAGATTATTATCTAAATCTGCTAGAGATCATTTAGATAGAAACTATCATTTAGAATGTCAACCTGATGATATGGATATCGCAAATTGGTTTGGAGATGATACTGCACGAATATTGTCAATTCTAAAATACCATGTATTTAAGATCATGGATAAAGATGTAAAGGATTTTTTTAAAATATGTCTATCATTAACAATCAGAAAATCAAGCTATCAACGTAATGGTTCATGGAAAATTCATAGAATGTTACCTACTGATCAAACTACATTCAAGCCACAAACTATTGATATATTCAAAAATATTGTAACAGATAATATTGTCAAGATGAATAATCTAGTAAATTCAAAACCAAGTGCAAAAGCTCATGTATTGTGTGGCGATTCTAGAGATATCAGTAAAAATTTCTCAAAATTAGATTCTGACGTATTATGTGATGATAAAGCTCACTTGGTTGTTTCATCTCCACCATATGGAGATCATAAAACAACAGTAGCGTATGGTCAATTTTCACGTTTTTCGAGTCTTTGGTTAGATCTTCCGAAAGAACGTGTACTGTCTGTGGATAAAATTGGACTTGGTGGAAAACATAAAATGTTTTTTGATGATCTTGGTTCTAAAACGTTAAACAAAACACTTGATAAAGTTCATAAAAATGATATAAAATTAACACTAAATAACAAAAAACCAGTTAGAACTAAAGATGTATATTCTTTTTTTTATGATTTTGATAAATGTTTGAATGAAATATCTAAAAATTTAATTCCCGATAAAAGTCATTGTGGTTTTATAGTTGCAAATCGAACCGTAAGACGAATTGTTATACCGACGGATCAGATTTTAGTAGAATTAGGTAAAAAATATGGATTTAAAGTCGAACAAATAATTTATAGAAGTATACCAAATAAATCAATGCCCTCGAAAAATGCACCAGAAAATATTACAAATGATATAGGTAAAACAATGACACGTGAAAGTGTCATTATGATGAGATACTGATGATTTTACATGAAAAGGTATGAACAACTAGTAGAGGAATTAAAAAAAATAAAAAACCTTGGATATGTAAAAACACATAGAGCCAATAATACTGGAGTTGGTAAGACATTAGAAGATTTACTAGGCATACCAGAAAATAATTTTCCAGGTTCAAATGGGGATAGTACTGAATTAAAATCTGTGAGAAAAAATTCATCAAGTATGCTATCGTTATTCACAAAATCTCCAAAACCACGTGGTGTTAATAATATCCTACTTGATAATTTTGGAATAATGGGAGATGATGGTAAAAAAAGATTACATACTACAGTCAATGCTACAAAAAGAAATACGCTTAATGGCAAAGATAGTTTTATAATAAATATACATGATTCTAAGATAGAATTAGATCATCCAAATTATGGAAAGTACAGTACATTCCCATATTGGGAAAAAACAACTTTGAAAGAATCGTTTGAAAGAAAATATCCTCAATATTTATTATATGTAAAAGCAGATCATCGTAAAACGGGATCTAATGAAGAATTTCATTATAATGAAGCATGGCTCATGCGTGGATTTGATTTTAATAATTTTATAAAATTATTGATAGATGGAAAAATCTATGTAGATGTAAGAATTGGGTTTGCCAATGGAAGAGCACATGATCATGGAACAGGATTTAGAGTTAAACATGAAAATTTAGATCTTTGTTTTTCTAATAGGCATAAAGTTTTGTAAATTGTATAAGGTCAGCTACTCCGTATTTTTGTGCATAAATGTAGAACTTTCTTGATAATTATAGACAGGGACGGGATCTCATACTTTTCAATATATCATAAACGTAAATACTACATTTTCACCAAGGAAAGAAGACTATCTGATACATCGAGTGCATGTAAGTTTACTATATAGAAGATGGATTGGGCTTTTTCGTCGTGTCATAATCTTCAAGTATTAGCAACGATCTAACTTTGGCGTAACAAATGTTGGATTAATCTCTCTAGCATTGACTATTTTCAAAAATCTAGATTTATGCATTTTGATGGTTTGAGTGCTATTTGATACTGCTAATTTAGATAGGATTATAGGTAAATGTGTTGGAATTATTAGTGAATTTTCTCATCTATGGGCAGAGCTCATCAAAAGATGTAAAATATGTAAAAATTATTACCCTAAAACTATCAAATTCCCTACCATCGTAGGTTCATGATACGTACATACGTATTTGAAAATTCCATCTTTGGTGGCAGTAAATGTAACAATATCACTTTCTCCTGCGTTTATATCAAGATCAACATTATACGGTTTACCGTTTATAGTAAACGTGTGATGCTCTTGAGTTTCTACTGGTTCTAAATTATAGAAATGTACGTTTACTGTATCACCTTTGTTGACTATTATCTGTTCAGTAGAAAATTGATCAGGAGGTATTCCAAATTTTTCTTCATCTATATTTTTATCAACTTTACTGAAAAGATAAATGTCACGTACGGTTGGTACAGAAGATTCTTCATCAACATCATATAAAATCAATCCTAGTGCTGCTAATCCTATTACAATGGCTGCCATGGTCATAACTGTAGTTGAGTTCATATATGCAGCAATTATTATTTTAATTTTAAATGTTGTTATGAATTTACAATGTTAATCTATATCGTTGTTACATCATTATAAAATAAATCGTACAAGGTCAGCTACTCTGTAATTTTGTGCGTAAATCTAGAACTTTCTTGATAATTATAGGCAGGGACGTGACCTCATACAATAAATCATGTGTGCGCTTTTGCTGGTACTTTGGATATCAAACCTGCCGAACGAAAAATCATGGTGGCAAGTAATAGTGCAACAGCGATTATCACAATAGTTCCAGACGGAGCTAGATCAAATTGGTATGAAACGAATATGCCAGATATTACAGAGAATATGGACATAGATACAGAGATTCCAACTGTTTTTTTAAATCCCTTGCCAAACATCATTGCAGAAATATTCGGTATTACGATCAATGCTGAGATCAAGAGAATGCCCACCAATCTCATGGATACAACTACGGTTATTGCAGCAAGAACCACAAACAAATAATTTAACAAAGTAACGTTGAGTCCAGCGATTTTTGCCTGCTCTTCGTTAAATGTAAGATGTAAAAACTGTTTTTTTAATAATATAAGAGCAGTGGTTATCGCCGCAGCAATTACAGATATCATCAAAGCATCTTTTGTACCTACAAGCAGAATGTTACCAAACAGAAAACTAAACAGATCAATTGAAAAACCACCAGACAGACTAGTTAATATCACTCCAACTGCAAGACCAGATGTAAGTACAACTACGACTGCGGCATCGCCAGATATTTTTGCACTAGAACGTAGTTTTTGTAATCCAAGACCGCCAAGAATTGACACTAGAAATGCAGTCCAGATAGGAAATATTCCTACAAATAACCCTACAGCAATACCTCCAAACGCTACATGAGATATCCCATCGCCAAAAAGTGCATAACGCCTCAAGACCAAAAATGTTCCCATAAAAGAGCAAACCACTGCCGTTGCAATTCCTGCAACAAGAGCTTTTTGCATAAATCCATAGGTGAGAATTTCAAGTGTCAACGAATGCACCTAGTGTATATGATCATGCATATGTATTTGCATGGTAGATTCAGTATATTTTTTCATAGCTTGTTCATCAGAAAAGAATTTTTCCTTTTCATCGTGAAAAAATAGTTTACAGTTCATACATGCAACTTTTGTAGCATATTTTTCTAGTGCATCAAGATCATGCGATGACCATATTATGGTAACATTGTTTTCATTATTTATTTTTTTTATGACATTATAAAATTTTGTTTGAGATTCTACATCAACGCTGGTAACTGGTTCGTCTAGAATCAATAAGAGCGGATCTTTTACCAGGGATTTTGCAATGAATACTCGTTGTAGTTCTCCTCCAGATAGATCACCTATTCTTCGATCTTTTAGTGCATTCATTCCAACTGTTTTCAACGCCTCTACTATTTTTTCTTCTTCTTTGTGGATCAGATTGTAAATTTGATTCCATTCAAATCCAAATTTTTTTACCATACGTGCACATTTTGCAATTTTATTTTCAGAAATAATACCCATTGAAACCACATCAAATACCGTTGCAGGGAAATTCTTATCGAATACAATTTTTTGTGGCACATATCCAATCATGGATATTAATGGAGCGTATTCGTTAGAACCATATCCAAATAATTTGATCTTTCCAATATGGTACTGCTGTAATCCGAGTATTGCCCGAAAGAGAGTAGTCTTCCCTGCACCGTTGGGTCCGACGATGCCTAAAAGATCTCCATTTTCAACATTAAAGCTGATATCATCCACTGCAATATGATTGCGATAACCAATAGTGAGGTTTTGTACGTCTAGTACGTAATTTACTGACATTCAAGTGCCTTCTCTAATACTGCTAAATTATCTTCCATTTTATCTATGAATGTAACACCGTTAGAAGCATCTTGATTGGATATGGTTTCAAGTGGGTTAAAGAACAAAACCATACCATTTATCTCTGTAGCTATGATTTCAGTTAATCTCGGATCAACTAATTCTTCAGCAAATATTACACTAATGTCATTATTTTTTGCATATTCAATAAATTCAATCATTTTTAAAGATGAAAATTCATTTTCAGATTCTAGACCACCCAATGAAAAGAGCTCCAATTCATATCTATCAGCAAAATAAGTAAATGCATTATGATATGTGATTATCTTATTTTTATTGCATGTCGAAAGTGTAGATATTATTTTTTGATCCAATGCATCTAATTTCATATTATACATCATTGCATTTTTCTCATAATACTGGGCATTTATTGGATCAACTTTGATTAATCCATTCATGATGTTTATTACTTGTTTTTTGACAAGTATTGGATCTAACCACATATGAGGATCAATTGTATCATTTATTTTTATCAGATCAATTCCATCTGTAGCTTTGATAAATTCAATATTATTAAACTGATCAGAATCAATTATCTTATTTACATATGATTCTGCTCCAAGACCATTATAAACAAAAATATCAATTTCTGTCAATGTTTGAATTTTTTTTGCACTAGGTTCCCATTCATGAGTTTGTGCATTTGAAGAGATGAATTGCATAGTCTCTGCTCTATCACCAGCTATATTTTTTGTAAATTCATAATATGGAAAAAATGTAGCGTAAATTCTTATTTTATCATTATTTGTTTCCAGTTGTGGCATCTCATCGGCAGTCCAAAAATATGCTGCAAAAAATAAGATCGCAATGACTGCACCAACTCCAACATACAACAAGACGTTCATAAATTATAATTTAATAATAAACCATATAAACTTAACAATATTCATATACAATTTAATGATTTTTAATATAATTTAATAATTAATTATATTTTAATTACTAAATTCTAACATAATTTTATATATTGTTTAACAACACATTAAACATGGGAATCATTTCAATCTCATTAAACGACACGATGATGAAAGAATTAGATCATGCTCAAACGGCACTCGGATTTACTGGTCGATCTGAAATTATCAGAACGAGTATACGGAATTTCCTTCAAGAAGAAAAAGAAAAACAAAGTGTCAAAGGTAAAAGAAATGCACTTCTTACGGTAGTCCATGCAGACGAATTTGATGATCAGGTAGCAGGGATAAAACATGATTATGAAGATTTGATTAAAACACATCTCCATAATAAAATCGATGATGATAGGTGTGTTGAAGTATTCTTGTTGGATGGAGAATCAAAAAAAATTGAAGCTGTGACTAGAGGTTTTCTGATCAACAAGAAAATGGATACAGTAAAGCTTGTATCATTGTAAATTTTATACGTGTTGTTTGCCATAGCTCTTTATACTATGACATAATATTCTACATATTGAAGAAAATAAATACCAATCAAATATCACCAAGTGAATGGTACAAGATTAATAATTTTGTTCATGATTTGAGTATAATAAAAAATCGTTGTGTCTCTGTATATTATCCCCGTGGAAGTGGCGCAGAAATGGTGAATTTACTTCAAAAAACAAAACGTGATGATATAGCAGAAAGAATAGAATTAGCCATTGAGAAAAGAATTGTAAAGCTGCAAAAAGAACCTAAATTCGGTTCAAATGTAATAAATACTCTATGCGTGTTTGGATGGATTACAAATGGTAAAGTAATTTTAAAGCATGTCACTGTTTCAAAAAAACTACCGTATATCTACATATTGGGCAAAAAACCATATCTAAAACCTTTCAAAGATATTCTAAAAGTAGACTATAAAGTAATACTTGCCATTCTAGATAATAAATCAGCAAAGTTAACTATGTTACAAGGGAATAAAATTCTAGACGAATCTAAAATTTCCATACATTTGATGGGACGTCACAGAAAAGGTGGACAAAGTCAAGGTAGATTTTTGAGAGCAAGACAGACAAAGATACACATTTTCTTTAAAAAAGTAGCAAAAAAAGTTTTAGAGATGGATTCTAGCGATGTGAAAATTTTGTTTCTAGGAGGAAATGGTCTTGCAAAAACAGAGTTTCATGATGAACTTGATCCTCGATTAATGAAAAAATGTAGATTTATCTACACTGTATCATTTTCTACACCTGCTGCAGACATTCATAAAAAATTGATATCTCAACTCTATACATATAGAAAAAAACGTGTTTCTGGAATGCTCGAACAGTTTGAACAAAAAGTAAAAGAAGGTAAAACGGCTAGAAAAAATTCCATAATTAAAAAGGCGCTTACTGTCGGTGCCGTCGGAACGCTTTTTGTTTCAGCTCGATATCATTCAAATCCAAAACATGTGGAGATAATGAAAATGCTAGAGATGGCAGAAAACACTTCAGCAAAAATTGAATTTGTAACAGCACCAAATCTTGTCAAGAAACTAGAGATAAATGATTCTGTACTAGCTGTTTTAAGATATAGATTCAAGTAAAATAAATTATTTTTCAAACCTAGAACTACTTAGTTGCACAACTTTTGATCGCCTTAACTCATACCAGCAAAAATGTGTCACCAAAGTACAATAATACAATGAAAATAAACAATACGGTATAAAATAAGAATAATAATCAGATAGATACGCGTTTTCTCATCAAGGTGTACTCAAACCGGCATCACAAAACATGTTGTAGACCATACCTTTAATCGAAGCTCTTGCACGATGTGATCCCATTTTCTTGACATGACAGAATCCCTTAAATGCAGAAAACACTACCTCAATTATCCAACGTTGACCATATCTAACACGTTTTTTCCACTCTGCTTGGTTTTTTAACATTGCATCATTTGGAGTAAATGCAAGATGCTTTATTTCTTCAAGCTGCTCACGAACCGCATCGTTACGTGCATAACGACCAGCATGAAGTGCAGAATTTGATCGAACCTTTATCATAGGTTTAATGCCAAGCTTTTGGCAGCGGTTAAAATTGGCGTTTGTATCATACGCACCATCTCCATACAGTACGATATTGCGTTTATCCGCAGCTGTCGTGGATGCTATCTTGGATGCTGCCTTTAACAAGATAGAGAATTGCGAGCTGTCTGTTTTCTCCTCTGTGGTGACTGTAAAAGAGACAATTTTTCGAGTTTTAACATTTATGAGAAAGTGTATCTTGATAAATCCACGGCGTATCTTCCATTTGTCACGTATCCATTCACCACGCTCATTTGGTTTTATGCCACTACCATCTATTGCAAGATAGATATCTTTTAACTGATCAGATGGACTTTCAGGTGTCTTTATTTTTAGTGCATTTATTCTGCGACATATTGTGGTATGATCTGGAGCATTTGAACCTAGAACATTCTGTGCAATTCCTTGACATGCTCTATATGAGATACCCGTGTATGTTTTGATTATTGCAAGACTCTCAAATAGTTTATCAGAATACACAAATCGCCTTCCATTCTTTCCTTTATTTTTAATCTTTACTTGTTTTTTCCAAGATTTGGATTTTTTAATGGTTAGATGCGTGCCCCATTTGACGTATTTGCTATCGGCCATGCATGCAGAACCTCCTGATTGCACACATGTCATCTAAAATCCGTACAGTAAACAATACCATCGTATTCAACGTGGATCATTCCTGATGTGGGTTATTTTCATCAATAACCCATAATCATGGTGTGATCTATTTGTTTAGGTTTGAATTCTGTCTATATGGTATTTAGGCAGGTTATGCAACTAAGTAACCTAGAACAACATGTTTATAAATTGATAATCAAATAATGACAGATATGGGTAGGAAAGGAACTTGTCCGTGTTGTAAAAAAATATTAAATTTGACACAACATCATGATAAACAAATCCATGAAAAAATACTAATCTGTCGAGATTGTCATGATGTAATTGAAGAATATATAAAATATCGATCCAAAATTAACGACGCCTCAAAATCAGTTTAAAATAATGATTGTCAACGTAACACTCGTATTAAAAATCAATCCATAATGGTAAAACATCTAATATTATCTAGTCGATTGTTTCCAAGCCATATATCCGCCTTCAAGATTTACCACATCAAAGCCTGTCTTTGCCAATTCGTCAGCTGCTAAATTACCACGGTATCCACTAGCACAGTATACACAGATCTTGTTATTTTTCAATTCGTCCATTTGACCTTTTTTGGCACTTCGTATTACCAATCCGAGTGGTACGTTTTTAGATCCTAGAATGCTTCCTCCAGCCATCTCATCAGGTTCTCTTACGTCAATTATTGTAAAATTTTCTTTTTGAGAGTTAAAATCATCAATTGTAATTTTCTCTGCCATGTGGATTAAATTATAGATTGATACTAAATGTGTTTGGTTAGAAAAGTATTGCACTACCAAAGTACGCGCTAAATGGTTGACAGTATATTACCACTGTATTGTATTGTTCAATATCAATATCACCTAGCATATAATTTTGTGCTCCACTACTTCCTTTAAGTTTTTCAAGATGGATACCATCATTTACATTACCATCTAGAGTCATATATACACGAAGATCTGGACCGTTTGTAACATCAAAGTTTTCAAATCTGAGATAATTATCACCCTCTATTTGTATTATCTTTGCAAGACCGGATGCTTGGTGTCCATCTATGCCAACAAAGTTGCCAGATTTTAGAACGTTTGGATCCATAGGCATATCCATATCATCAATTGCATCTGTTGTAGTATTAGCTGCAGCATTCATGAGCAATTTGATCAGCAATTCATTTTGATCCTCTTCCAACATTTTGCGCACTTCATCGTTTTCGTCCAATTCTTTGAATGATTCAAACATTGTATCTTCTATATCCGATATTAAAACTCCTTTTTGGGCGAATTCAATTATAGTATTTTCTAGTGTGGTTTGATCGTTCATTTCTGCAATCGAGATACTAGCCAAATCTTTTAAAAGATCATCATAGGTATTTGATGTGACAGGAGCTGTAAGATTTATAGGGTTTTCTTCTGTGACTTTGGAAGAATCAACAACAATGCCTTCTCTTGATAATGATTCATCTAGGTCAATTTCAGAAGAACTAGTAATATCGCTCTCTTTTGATAATGTTTCATCGGTATCGCTTTCAGAGGTATAGCCTTTTGTTGGTAGTGGTTCATTGATATTTTTTTCATAAAAAAGTGGGCTTGCAAGTCCAATCCCCACAGCTAAAGCCACGATGATCACAGCAATGCCAATTTTTTTACTAAATCCCATACTTTTGTAGATAAATGATCCATATTTAAGCTGTGATAATTATAGCATGCTTCAGATTTAGCTCATACAGAGAAGATACGCTAGAGTATCCAACAATGGATAGTATTCAATCAAAAAACCACCAAGATTTGAATGTCAGAGACGATGCTTGTCTCAATTATTTTAACATTATTTCATAACTTTTGAAATTCTTGTCGACATTTGTTTCATAGTCTTTGCTAAATGATTTTCATGTTTTGTGAGTTTATTATAAAGTCTAGCTGTATGTTTTTTGCGTTTTGTGATCATGCGTTTTTGTTCTGCAAATCCTGCAGAACCAATTGATTTGCGTTTGCGTAATGAGGCTGATGCAGTGGTTGTTTTTAGTATAGACTGAATATATGATGCTTTTATGTTACTCTTACCTATCATGCCATCTATACTTTTTAAATCCAATTCGTTTAGTATGGTTTTATTGTTGTATGCTTTTTGCACTAGATTTGCAGTTATTTTATGTGCCTCGCGAAATGGTACGCCATCTAGTACGAGTTGTTCTGCAATATCCAATGCAACCATATAGCCTCCACCTTTGGTTGCTTTTTTCATGTTCTTTTCGTTTATTTTTATTGAAGAGAGTGATGCTTCAAGTATCGCAAGTGCACCTATTGCCGTAGTAGAAGATGACCACACTTTTGGTTTTATCTCTTGCAAATCTCTCCCATATCCAGTAGGCAATCCCTTTATCGTAGACATTATTCCAGCAGACTCTCCTATGACAAGAGCGGCCTTTCCACGTGTGAGCTCCATGATATCTGGATTTTTCTTTTGAGGCATTACACTTGAAGGTGAAGCAAATTTATCTGAAAACTCTACAAATGAAAATTCCGATGAAGACCAAATAATAAAATCCTCTGCAATACGGCTAATGTTTGTCATTAGTATTGCAATATTGCACACATATTCTGCTGCAAAATCTCGAGAGCTTGTCGCATCAATAGAATTTTCGACTAGTCCATCAAAGCCAAGTAATGTAGCAGTATATTTTCTGTCTATTGGAAGGCTAGTTCCCCCCACAGGTCCTGCACCAAGCGGACTATGATTTACACGTAAAAATGTGGATTCAAAACGCTCAAAATCACGTAATAGAGAATCAAGGTGTGCAAGAAAATAATGTGATAGCGTACCGGACCTGTGCCTGTTGCATATGCGTATACAATGGCATTATGGTTTTGCGATGTTTTTCAGCTAGACTCAATAACGAATTAGCAGAATCTAATATCCCGCCACAGATTGCTAGTATATCATCACGTATCTTCATACGCATATCCAAAGAAACCTGATCATTACGTGAACGAGCCGCATGCATTCGACCCCCACTCTTTAATCCAGCTTTTTTTATTACCAATGATTCGATCAACTCGTGCACGTCTTCAGACTCTCCATCGTGTACAAGATCCTTTTCTTTAATTGAGTTTAATGCGGCAAGTATTTTTTTAGCATCAGGCTTTTGTATTATCTTACATTTTAAAAGCATCAAGGTATGAGCACAGCTACCAAGTATATCGTATTTGGCAATCTGTAAATCTGAAGATATAGAGCTAACATAATTCAAGGTAACCTTGTCCATACCTTTACCTAATCTTGCACGGTACATACGTTTAGTCTGTAATGGTTATATATACGATAATCGTTTGTATATGCATGGCATTAGAGCTAAAACAGTTGCGTGTAAAGATCTTTGATGAGTTATCAAAGATTGTGGATCCAGAGATAAACACCACAATTACTGAACTAGAACTAATAGACGAGGTCGACATACAAGATAATGATGTAAAGGTAGATTTACATCTTACAAGTCCATTTTGTCCTGCAGTATTTGGATTCAAAATTTGTCAAGATATACATGATAATCTGTTAAAGATAGATGGTGTAGATGATGTAAAGGTAAACGTATCAAATCATTTTATGGCAGAACAAATAAACAATCAAGTAAACAATAGTCCAAATCCAAATAAATCATAAAATATACACGAATGTGTTTTGGCAAGTATACTAGATTATTTAAATCCTAAAAGATATCCGCGCAACAACTGTATACCCATTGCAGGATCTACACCTTTTGGACAGACTTGGCTACACGAACCAGCTGTATGACAACGCCATATTCCATGAGATTCATCTATAATTTTGAGGCGTTCATCTTTACCTTTATCACGATTGTCTGCAGTATACCGATATACCTGAGCTAGAGCTTGAGGACCTACAAACGAAGTATCAGTTGCCATTGTAGGACATGCAGAATTACATAATCCACATTTTATACAGCCAGAAAACTGGATAAATTTTTCAAGATCTTCTGGAGTCTGAATCAGATCACGGTCTCTAGATTTTACCTCTGAATCATCTCGTATTATGTAAGGTTTTAGTTTGTGATGTGTTGCAAACATTCGGTCAAACTTTACTGCTAGATCTCGTATGATTGGAAAGTTTTTCATCGGCTCTATTATAATCTCATCTGAATCCAACTCTTCTATCTTTGTAAAGCATGCAAGACGGGGTTTGCCGTTTATTACCATGCCACAAGAGCCACACGTTGCCTGTCTACATGAATATCTGATGCCGATAGAATGATCTAGATATTTTTTTACGTCTAGTATTGCATCAAGAACTGTTGTCCATTTTTCAATTGGAATCTCATACGACATGAATTTTTTTCCGCTACCGTCAGCCTCTTGTCTTGCTATCTTTATGGTAATCATTTTAGATTTTTGTGATACAGACTGCTCTGATGCCATCTAGATCTCCCCCATCCCAACAAGTATTATCGTTCTAGAGCCATATGCTATAACTGCAATCATTGCGACAAGACATCCATAAGAGACGAATTTTTCGTATATTCGACCCTGGTGCAACTCTATCAGTATGACGCGTAGGCCATTAAAGCCGTGTATAGAGAGCAGTACTAGTATCGCTCCAAGCATTCCAGCATATGGGAGAAACTGATAATTTGCAATCACGTTCTCATACTGTAGCGACTCTGCAAAGCCTTGAGTTACACGAAACAACACGTGAACAGCAACTAGAGCTATAGAAGCAAGAGCCGTTGCATAATGTATCTTCATAATATGACTCTCTCTCATAGTTTATTCACCAAACATCACCGAGAGGCCATACAGCATTGCCACTGCAGCTAGAACTATAGAAGAGTATATTCCAATCTTATGGCGTACACTCTGAGACATTGGTGTGTACGGATAATCTGGACGCATTGGTTTGCCCATACCAAGACCGCCATAACCAAGTAAGATACGTATACCGTTTGCCGTGTGAAATACGCACATTCCAATTATAATTGTCAAAAGCACATGACCTTCTACGGTCTGCGTCATAGCTAGCATCCCATCCCATCCTACTTTACCTTGTAGTATATTGCTAGTCTCGTATATATGACCTACAAAATATACCAATAGTCCAAGACCAGTTATACGCATAAGTAGATATGCTATGCGTTCTATACCATATCTACGCGGATTTGCCATGCCGCGTATACCTTCGTTGTTTTCACTAGCATTCTCCATGGTTAATACTTTCTCTCCACAGGCTTATAGTTTGTTATTTTTACAGGGTATGTCTTCATTATAGGTTCAGATTCACCTCTGTACGCTAGTGTATGATGAAGAAAGTTAACATCATCGCGTGCTGGATAATCTGTTCTAGAATGTGAACCTCGTGACTCTTTACGGTTTATAGCACCAACTAGTATTATTTCAGCAGCACGGAACATCGAGTCCAACTCCATCACATGTACAAAGTTTGTATTGTACTCTTTTGCCTTATCATCTACATGCTTCCATGTAAGATCGCGTAGCTCACGTATCTTTTTGAGTCCTTCTGTCAATTTTTGTTCATTTCTGTATACGTACGCTTTCTCGTTCATCGTGTCGGTAAGCTCTTGTTTTATTTCATATGGGTTGGCCTCGCCAGCACCTCGGAATATTCCATCATAGATACGCTTCTCTTCGGCTGTAATCAGATGATGTGGCCATGGCGAATCAGCAACTCCGCGTTCTATGTATTCTGCCGCTAGCCTACCAGTTATCTCACCCCATACAATGCATTCAGAGGTAGAGTTTGCCCCAAGCCTGTTAGATCCATGTGTACTGTTACATGCAACCTCACCGGCAGCCCAAACTCCGGCAAGTTCTGCTTTGCCGTCAATATCTGTGTGAATTCCGCCCATCATATAATGACATACGGGTCGTATGTCAAGCATCTCTTTTGCTGGATCGATTCCAGAAAATTTTATCGATATCTCACGTATTCCTCCCAATTTTTCCTTTATCGTCTCGTCGCCTATGTGTCGTAGATCCAACTTCATACAGTCTACTCCAGTCTCGTGTTTGAATCCACGACCTTCGTTTATCTCCGTCATGATAGAACGAGAGACAATGTCACGTGGAGCAAGCTCCATCTTTGATGGAGCATATCTTTTCATAAAACGTTCACCGTTGTTGTTTAAGAGATAGCCACCCTCACCTCTCGCACCTTCGGTTATCAAAATTCCAGATGGTATTACTCCAGTTGGATGAAATTGAACAAACTCCATATCTTTTAACGCCATACCAGCTCTGTATGCCATGTCTAATCCATCTGGAGTAGAAGAATGTGCATACGTAGTAAAGCTGTATATGCGTCCACCTCCACCCGTGGCAATTATCAATGCTCGTGCCTTTATTTCGTAAAAAGTTCCAGTTCCAAGTTCTATAGCAGTTATGCCCATAAATTTTTGACCATCATGTATTATTGAAGTTGCAAACCATTCGTTTAGATATTCTATGTTTTCAAAGCGTTGACATGTATCATATAGTGTCTGCATCTCGTAAAAGCCCACTTTATCCGAGGCGTATGTGGCACGTGGATAACTGTATCCACCAAATGCCCGCTGCGATATGCGTCCATCTTTTTCACGCGACCATGGCATTCCCCAATGATCAAGTTGGAAGATCTGTTTTGGCATCTCGTTACAGAGTCTCTCTGCCACGTCTTGATCTGCCAAAAAATCACTACCCTTTACTGTGTCGTAGATATGAGACTCTATTGTATCTCCTTTATCCTCTGCTATGACAGCAGCAGTTCCGCCTTCGGCCGAGACAGAATGCGAGCGCATTACCTGCACCTTTGATACTATGCCTATCCTTATTCCAGGCTTTCTCTGTGATGCAGATATTGCTGCGCGTAGTCCTGCCAAGCCAGAACCACATATTATCAAGTCAAAATCCATCGATTCGACCATTACATGTGCGTGTTATGGCTTGGTTAAATAGTAAACGCGCAAAATATGTCAAAATATCAAAGACAGTTCTGCATACATTTGATAAAATTAGTAATTCAGATAGCTAAAAAAACTCGTCATCAAATACTTAATATATATCGCTAGCGATATGTTGTACATGGCAGATAGACTCTTTGAGTGTGTTGTTCCAAGAGGATTTTCAAGATATTTCATTTTAGAGACACTAAAGGAAGAACCGCACACTGGCAAAGAGATTATAGAATCTGCAGAGAGAAAGAGCAAAGGTGTTTGGAAACCATCTCCTGGACTCATATACCCTATGCTTGCAAGACTTGCATCTGAAAAGCTAATAGTTGAAAAAGACGGTGGCATGTACTCGATAACCGACAAGGGTAAGAAAACCTCAGAGGATATTGATCGCATAGGTCAAGCCATTAAAAAACAGATTGATACAGTAATGGCACTCGGCAATGTAGGAAAATTTGTCCTCTCCGACATGGTAGAGAGACTAGTAGCAGGTGTAAGCGGAGAATATCCGGGTGCTGCAAATACTGGCGGCGTTGACGAGTATAGAGAGTTTCTAAAATCAGAGCTTGAAAGACTAGATGCCAAGAAAAATAATCAAGACTAGGCTTTTATCACAGGGATACAAACTTTACGCATGATAGAATCAGATGATGCATCAAAGGTAGCATCCACATTGGCCAAAAATCTCATGGGTGTAGCAAAAAACACTTCTAGTTTTGAGAGATTACCAGATAGTTTTTGGGGCTATTATGCAAGGGGTCATGATTCAAAAGGTGAATTTGGAATCTTTGTTGCATATTCAGAAAAAAAGACGGATATAGACAATCTCATAGAGACGTATGAAAAATGGACTGGCGAGAAAAAACATGAATAATTTTGCATGAAATCCCATTGCTGAAAAATAGAAAGAAAAAAGAATAGTTTGAATTCCTAAGAATTTCGCTTTACTTGTATTTCAATTGTCGAGACGTTGCGTGGTTTACCGTCTTTTGACTCCATGGATTCAGAGCCGATATTGATGTTCCCGATTACATAGCCAGCACCCTCGGTCTTGCGAGAGATTATCTGTGCCACGTCAACAGCTCTACCAATGGTCATGCCTCTAGCCTTTATGTTGACGGATGGTAGATTTGCTAGTTGTATTAGCGTGGATGTCACATATGCCATTAGCGGTTTTTTGCCAATGTATATTGTGTCAATTGCTTCAGTCGACATGTATCCAATCCATGCTCGACATAATTTAAACCTAGAAGAGTTATCTTGAAATTCAAGATTGTGCTAGGCATAAAAACTAGAGTTGGTAGATCTATGTGTAATTTTGAATATGACTTGCGTATACAAAATGTACGTGTCTTGGCTTTACTATTTTTGATGCACAGGTATCTTTATAAAATTATGTGAATCGGCAGTATGTTTTGAATGGAGTCAAAATATGCATGTACTCAAATATTGAAGTATAATATCGTGATATTTTAGGCACAAACGTATCTTTGTACAATACAAGAATGTATTTTATATGAAAAGATATTTTGAGATATGATTGAAACATGACGAGTTGCAAAAGGCATTACGTAATTCTGATCCACTTACGAGAGCTCGATTGCTAGAGAAATTACCACCAGATTCAAAAGAAAATATTGTACAATGTGTTGTAGAATCTCTTGCAGATGAGAGCTTGCGTGTTAGAGGCGAGGCGTTTGCATGGTTGATTGCAGTAGATGATGACATATCCAATATGATATCAAAAAATCTGCATCATATAGACAGACATATTCGTGGATATTGTGCGCTAGTTTTAGCAAACAGAGGTAATTCAAATAAAGCTTTTGAGATTTCGCGCCTTGTAAAAGATGAATCATCCATGGTACGCTCGTGTGCCGTAGGTGCTCTAGGATATCTAAAATCTATAGAGTACAGCGGTGCGATACTTGCACTTTTAGATGATGACTCTAAAGAAGTCAGAGAAAGTGCAAAACATGCAGTAAAGATCATCAATCTATAACCACAATGTTAGTCATCATCGATCAACCACATGTGAAGAACAAAACAAGTTTTTTGGTATTGTTAATCAACATCCTTTATGTATATGATAAATACAAACGTTGGAAATGAAAACGAGTATAATTATAACTTGCCAGAGTTGAACATCAAAGGCGAGTGTGACTCTTGCAAAGCTATTGATGGTCATTTACTATGTTAAAAAAGGCAAGGATTTTGTTCAAAATTACAGTCAATCAAAATAAGATGAGCTCTAACTACGAGCCTAGTTCAAGTGTAAAGGCGATTATGAAAATATGCCTTGGATGGATCGTATTTTTACGAAAAAGATCTAGCAAGATCAAAAAAGCATGAAATCTTGATAAATACATGCCTACTTGTTTTGATGTAATATTATAGAATAATGTTTTGCTGATAAAAGATTATTTGAATCAAAATATACTTCAAATTTTATTGAATTGTTCTTTTTTCTAATATTTGATTGTATAAAATCTACCAATTCAAGACAAAGATGTCTCTCAGATGGTATGAGATCTATGAATTTACCAACGTGTCTTTTTGGGGTTATCAACGTAGTCAATCTTGAGGCATTGATAGCATATGCCATGTTGTTTTCACGTATTAATTTCATAGGACGACATAATTTACATTCTTTAACTCTAGCGTTTAGATGTTTATGCCATTTCATAAAATCTGTATCATCTCTATTTCTTTTTTCAGTATTACATTTGTAACACAATGGTTGTAGATTATCTAATTCTGTTCTACCACCCATACTTCTAGGAATAATGTGATCAACGTGTAAATAATAACCGTTAGATGCTTTCAAACCACAAGCCAAGCATATTCCTTTTGATTTTGCCAATACATCATATCTAACGGTTCCCGGAATAGATTTTTTATCAATCTCGTGTGCTAGTTTTATGTTTGGATCTTTATCTATAAACTCCTGCAATCGAAGTTCACACAACTCGATTAACTTTTGTTTTTGTTTTTTTGTAATATCTTCAACAAGTAATGTATACAAACCATTCTTATAATTTATGATATTGTGATTCTTTAATGTAATATGTGGCCAACGTTTTGTTATTTTTTTATAATATTCTAATTGCGATGGATCGCTATTTACAAATGCTCGTGCTATATTTTCAACAGTTGCAGTATTATTTGATGTCAAAAGAGTCTTTATCATTATGGGTTGATAAATATGAGTCATCTTCATCTTCTTTTTTATAAAATTCTCCAATGTCTCAAAATTCAATATCCATCAATCTGTTTGTATGTTAAAAAAAGTCTAGTAATATGTATACGTGTTAATCTAGTATATTTTTATTGATTCATGGTTGGTATGAGATAATGGACCGGGAGGGATTTGAACCCTCGATCTCACCCATGCCAAGGGCGTATCCTACCAGTCTAGACGACCGGCCCACTTGACAGATACAAAATCTGACAAAATAAAATATCATTCATACTTATTTACGTCTAGCTTTACAACAGATTAGATCGTGCCTATACTTTTGCATAAGATATTTAATGGCACAATTCAAAATTACATTGTGGTAACAGAGAATAAAGCAACCATAACATACGTACAGCTATTAAAAGAAGATCTAGCTATATTCAGACTTGTTCCAAACGATGGAGTCGTTCCAGAATACAATGCAGGACAGTTTATCACCATAGGAATGCCTATTCCAAGTGAAGGTGGCAAAGTGATTAGGAGAGCATACTCTATTGCATCACAGCCAGAGAATCGCAGATATGTTGAACTTGTTGTTAGATGGGTCAGAAAACCATTACCTGGAAGACTTACCACCGAGCTCTTTAACGCTAAAGAAGGAACCGAAGTTTCATGGATAAAACCCACAGGTGCAGCACTAGATATTAATGAAAAACTTCACAATGGTAAAAAAGACAACCGTCGCATAGTATGTCTTGGAGGTGGAACAGGCATAGCTCCATTTGTAAGCTTTGCACAACACTTGTACGATATAGGAGACAAGAGAGAGATTATTGTTTTGCATGGAGCTAGCTATGTGGACGAGCTAAGCTATAAAGAATTGTTTACAAATCTTGAAGAAAAGAGTATCAGTGCTGGACAAAAAAATTGGAATTTCAAATATAGAGCCACGATCAGTCGTCCACAAGAATGGTTCAATAGATCGTGGAGTGGGCAGACTGGTAGAGTAGAAGTGTTTTTGCGCCCCAATGAAAAAGGTAAATCTGTATTGGAGGAGATGGTAGGCGAAAAGATTACAAAAGAAAATACAATATTTTACATATGTGGGTGGCAAGGCACAATAGATGGAGCCATGGACTTTTTAAAACCAAAAAACTTTGTAACGCAACGTGAGAAACGTGCGGATGGAAGCTTTGAAGTAAAGTTTGAATCATATGGCTAAAACTAAAGTATAAACGGTAATATTCAATACAATATTTTTTATCATGGGGACGTAGGTTAGCTTGGTCGACTGCCAGCCTCGGGCGCTGGAGATCGTGGGTTCAAATCCCACCGTTCCCACATGTTTTGTCTATATTGAAATAGTGTGTATATAGTGTATAACTAGTTGACCACAGCCATCTATCTTGCACATCTAAATCCGCTTACCAACTCGCACGTGAACATAATTAAAAAACTGCAAAAAAAAGCAGACTCTGTAACCATCATGCCTGTAATCTTTCGAAAGCGAGGAGTTGAAGTCAACAGTAAGAGCTTTCCGTTCAGTTTTGAGTCAAGAAGTGCCATGATAAAGGCCGTCTTTGAGAATTCTGTCAATATTTCAGACAGATACACGTTTAATGCACCGTTTGTAAAATATCTACCTCCACTGATCTCTGTTGCATCGTGGATGCTACGACAAAAGATTGTTGCTGGATACGGCAAAGATTATTTTACATATACTGGAGATAAAAATGAATGGCGTATGTTAAAGTCATACTGTATGCAACCCATGGTTGGTGAGAGAGAACCAATCTCTGCAACTTCAGTCAAAGAGGCAATTTATTCAGGCAAAGATTGGAAAAGTGATGTATCAGAAAAAATAGTACCCATTATAGAAGAAAATGCCAAGATCATTAAACAATTTTCCACAGATATAGACAAGACTACAAGAGTAGGCGGAATGAAGTTTCCAAAAGATGGTTTTTGGTGTTCATGTAAAAATAGATAAATTGGTATAGTATAAAGCGGATGCGTGTCGTACGAATATGTTTGGTTTGATGGTTCGCTGATCCATGAAAAAAATGCCACAGTTTCAATTGACACTCATGCAATACATTACGGCACATCAATCTTTGAGGGCATTCGAGGATATTGGAATGGATCACAGTTAAACATATTCAGATTAAGAGATCATGTTAAAAGGTTTAAAAGATCTGGTGCATATTATTCTATATCTTCAAGATATACAGATGCTGTAATTACAAAGGCAATACTAGATGTATGCAAAAAAAATAACATCAAAAAATCCTGCTATATTAGACCATTTTATTTTGTAGGTCGTAATGGAATAAAACTACATTTGACAAAAAAATCACAAACTCATACAGCCGTCTTTATCATAGACTTTGAGGATCTATTTGACAAAAAAGGCATCTCCATGTGCATCTCCAAATGGCGTAAATTTTCAAGTCTTGCTACACCCACACAAGCAAAGGCAGGAGGTAACTATCTTAATTCCATCATAGCCACAATAGAGGCAAAATCTGGCGGATATGATGATGCAGTACTCTTGGATCATAACGGTCATGTAAGTGAGGCGACCGGCGAGAACATCTTTGTGGTAAAGAACGGCAAGATCTCTACCCCTCATGAGAGTTCCTCACCTCTACTAGGCATAACACGTGATACGGTAAAACGGATGAGTAAAGATCTTGGAATTGTTGTCAGTGAGAGAAAGATTACCACAGCGCAACTAAAATCAGCTGATGAAGTTTTTCTATCTGGAACAGCATCAGAGATTATTCCAGTAACAAAGATCAACGACAAAAAGATATCAAAAGGAACGTGTGGTTCTATAACAAAGACCATGATGGATGAATATGAGGCTATTGTCAACGACAAGAGACCAAAATATTCCCGTTGGTTGTACGGAGTATACTGATGGGTGTAAATGTGTTTTGGATAAAAATATGTTAGATATACTCGCCTGTCCTATGGATAGACATTATCCACTAGAACTATACGAATGTAAATCCAAGGGTAATTCTGTATCAGTTGGAGCATTGTACTGTACAAAATGTAATAGATTTTACCCTATTGTAGATGGAATACCTGTAATGCTGCCAGATGAGTTACGCGATAAAAAATTAGATTCAGATTTTCTAAAAGATAATGCAGATACAATTCCTGAAAAGATAAAAACTGCAAAAGGCGCTTTTGATATATCCTAACGCCGTGGTGCTAGTCTTTTAGTTTGTAATTTTATACTAGCTGCAAGTTTTGGACCAATCTTGTCCATTGCTGCAAGCTTTGTGATTGGTAATTTTCGCAGATCGTCCACAGTCTTTATGCCTCTCTTGTACATTATCCTTGCTCTGATACGTCCTACGCCTCTTAAACGCACCAAATCGAGCAGCTGTGCCTTTACGCCGTATCTTGTACGCATCTCTAATGACTCTAGTTCTAGAATCAGATCGGATCTACCAAGATGTCTTGCTAGATCTTTCATGCAGAACAAGAGCCAGCATGCTGTCTCGATCATGCGATGGATATCACCTGATTCTACCTTTAATGCGCTAGCAATGTTAGATTCGGTGATCTCCGATATCCACATATCAAGTGCGAGTAAACTTCTGTTGCATTCAAATATAGTTATATGAGTTATCATCTCTGATCTTTTTTTCTTCAGCATTGTATATGCAAAACTATTATCCTTTTGTCTCAATTCCATGCGTGGATAGAATTCACGACACTGTGTCACAGTATGCAGAAAACCCAAGGCGTGCGAGCCTCTCTTTGGAGCGTCTGTTATATCCTCACGCATATTCCACGCCGTCAGTGGATCAATATACAAAGATGAAGTTTTCTTTCCAAATTCTGTTGCAGCGTATCGATCATTTTTCTCTACTAGCATATCATTCTTTTCTAGATATTCCAATGCATCATAGACGCGATGTTTGGTATCAGTTTTTGTATACTGGATTCCTCCGAGCGTGTTCATAAAAAATTCCAACACATCGTTTTTGTGGATTCCAGGTTCAGTCGATACCAAACTCAATATGTGATTGTGTAGTGCGTTAGCTTGGGTCATCGTTGACTCTATAGGTTCAGCTTTACCACCTATGTAGCGTTGTGCAATTTCATCAGCTTCTCTAGAAGCTACGATGATGGCCTCTCCATGATCGTCGTATTGTGGTCTTCCTGCTCTACCGCACAATTGTTTGTATTCGAGGATGCTTATTGGAGAGTTCATTCCAATTGCACCATTGTAGCGTGTCATGCTAGATATTACTACACGTCTTGCAGGAAGGTTGACACCTGCTGCAAGAGTTGGTGTAGAAGAGAGTAGCTTTATTGCACCTTTTCTGTATCCATCTTCAACTATCTCACGGCATTTTTGATCCAATCCTGCATGATGAAACGCCACACCTTGTTTTGTCAGATTGGCCAATTGATTCACAAGTTCGGTGCTCTCACCAGTACCAGTAATTTTTTTTGATATTATGAGTAATATTTTACGTTCAGAATTTGTCAAGAGTTCAGAGACGGCTTCAGCAGCTTTTGTGGCCAAGGATACAGAACGCGTACGCGTAGATGCAAACAAGAGGGATTGTCCACCATCTGTAACACATTCAATACCCAAATCAACTGGTATTCCGCGAGTGGTAAAATTTGGTTTGCTTCTCTTACCGTCGTTCATCTCTACGGTTTTACCATCACATACACCTTCTATAAGTGGGACCGGACGCCAGTAACTCTTTGCAAGCTTTACACCAAGCCAATCTGCAATCTCTTTAGAGTTTGTCACCGTTGCGCTGAGTGCTATTATCTGTGGACGAGGTTTTTTTCTTTTCATGCGCGTTAAGATCATCTCTAGTGTAGGCCCTCTATTCTCATCACCTACAAGGTGCACTTCATCTGCAATCACTAGTCCGATATCGTCTATCCAATCAGATCCACTCCGTATCACATAGTCCATTCTCTCATTTGTTAAAATCAAAATGTCGCTGTTGATTGGATTATTTTTAGAATTTCCAACATTTCCCACCGAGATTGAAACTTTGGGTTTACGACCTCCGATCGAAACGTCCTCGAGTTTTTTAAATTCGGCATATTTTTCAGCTGCCAATGCCTTTAATGGGCTAAGGTAGACTGCCTTACCTTTTCCTTTTGAAAGAAATGAAAGTATTGCCATTGTAGCTATGAGTGTCTTGCCTCCTGCAGTTGGAGCTGAGACTAGTATACTCTTATCCCTCAAGAGTCCAGCACTTATGGCTGTTTTTTGAGGTGGAAAGAGATCCGTATATCCTTGTTTGGTAAGAAATTTTATCGCTGTTTTTGTTAATTTAAGCTTTGCAACCTTCATTATTTTTATTCGTGATAGACATGCATAAAAAATTATCCCATATGAAAATGGTATACAATGGTCAACATATAGCAAAAATATTGGAGATGAAAAATGTATCTAGATGTGAGATAATCTACGTGTCAGAGATCATATCTACACATTACATCTAGAAAAACTAGTTTACCGTATTATAATGGCCTGGTCTTGATTCGAATATTACAGACTCGTTTAACATCTTTTCTATAAATATGCGCGCTGTTTCACGGGTAAATTTCCCACTCTTTTCTAGTTCGTCAAGTAGTGTATCTTCTGGAACAGGTTGTCTTGGTTCACCTTCTAATATTTTCACCATGTCCATAAAGACTTGCATTTTAGATACTTCGCTACGTGGTTTTCCGTGTAATACTCCTGGATCCACTTTACCCGTGTTTACATCCACGCCTACATCATGTAGCATATTTTCTATGAGGTATATTGCCCTCTCTGCATCTTCTTCGTCAATTTGGTTCTTCATTAATAGTCTAGAGCGAGCCGTTGCAAGGCGTACAAGCCCCTCTAACTGACGTGGGGTAACAGTTATCATCCCTTCATCTTCTACATTACGCATCTTTAGATAATAATCTATGATTAATTTTTTGGCACTATCAATCAATGTTGGTTCGCCTTTTTTTGCATACGAGAGATATTTTGTCAACATGTCAATATCTATAAGCGACTGGCCTGAAATTGCTGTGCGTGTATGACGGTTTATTATATGAGTTGCAATGTTTCGGTCTTTCTCCTTTGATGGTTTGTCACGTACTACAAATATCAAATCAAAACGAGTCAGTAGAGGTATTGGCAGATTTATATTTTCAGAGATGTTTTTGTATGGATCGTATTTACCAAATATGGGGTTTGCCGCTGCAAGAATAGATGTCCTAGCATTCAATGTAGCTACAATACCTCCCTTTGCTATACTTGCAGATTGTTGTTCCATAACTTCGTGTAGCGCACTCCTATCTTCTGGCTTCATCTTGTCAAACTCGTCTATGCATACAAGTCCCTGATCACCCAAAACCACAGCACCTGCCTCTAACATCATTATTCCAGATTTGTCTCGCACCACTGCTGCTGTCAGACCAGCTGCAGTTGAACCACGACCTGAGGTATACAGTCCTCTAGGTGCTATTCTTGCACAAAATTTTAGCATCTCTGATTTTGCAGTACCTGGATCACCTACTAGAAATACGTTAATGTCACCCCTGTTCTTTGTGCCATCTGGTAGTATGTTTTGTGTAGAGCCTACAATAAGCAATAATATGGCTTCTTTAATCAGCTCTTGTCCACGGATATGTGGTGCAAAAGAATCGATGAGACGAGTATAGATATCGGGATTTTGTGCAAGGGATTTGATCATTTTCTCCTCTTCTACTGTAACCTCTTCCCTCTCTGTTCTGCGGGCTCTTTTTGCGCCGTGTCCTCCCAAAAATTCCACGTTATTTCCCTCTAGACGCAGTCTGTACAGTGCACTATTTGCTCTGACAATACCAGCTATCTGTTCTTGTTCTATTCGAACCACTCCAGTTAGCACTATACGATCGCCTGGACGTGAGCTGTCAACTAGGTCTTGTTTTGCTGTAACGTCCACGTAATGTGGAAGCTGACCTGGAGGTAGGTCTTCTGGGAGCTCTTGTATACGCAATATCTGAAAATCGATAAATTTGCTTGATTCAGGTTCTACTTCTAGCTCTTTGTGCTGACATTTTGGAGTTGAGCAACGTAGAGGGGATTTTATGCTCATGCCACGACCAAGTATCACTATGGTCGTGTGGCCTTCAGGGCAGATGTATGTCAGCTCTTTTGCCAACGGTTTTACCTCCGATGCTCTCACTACCATGCCAGAGACGCTAGTCATTTTGTTGATAATCTCAGCATTTATGTCTCTCAGGCTACGTTGAACTGGATAGTTTACTATTCTAGCTCGTATGTTATCTTTTATCTTTATTGCATAATCTGGAAACCTCTCATACAAAATCTCTCCAATTGCCGTAGAGAATGCACGTAGTATTCTATCAGGGTTTTCGTTAAATGTAGAATCAAGTATCTTGTATGAAACTAGATCATTGTAATCTATAACTATGGCTTTTGATCGCTTTGGCATCATTGCGTCTATTCTGTCAACATACTTGTATTCGCCATCTTCTCTAAATCTTGTAATAAACTCTTTTACCTGTTCAGCTAGTGCAGATTCTGTTAATGTGATAGATTCTACTGTTGCCATTATGTTTTGATCTCCATTAGGTAATAATCTTGTATAGCGTCGGATATAACAAGCAGGTTATTCTGATATACCCTAAATGTAATCAAGATGATTCTCCCATTACACGTTCTGTAAAATTGTGGCTTTCAGAGTAGATCTTGTCGTGGTAAATTTTTTCTTCTACTGTCATGCGTTTTGAGAGATCGGCCGTCAACGGAGAAGAGTCTGCAAGGCGGACTAGTTTACCATGTCTAATACGGAAGAGTGTGTTCAACATGTCTTTTGCAGTCTTTTGTTCATCTTTTTTGAGTCTTTCAATGTATGCGTTTAATTTTATGTAAAAACTGTCTTCGAGTGTGGCAAGCTCATATTCGTTTAGTGCATTCTCTTTGCCAAGAGCTTGCTTTAGTTCTATGATCATATTTGTTTCTTGAATGACACAATGTTTCTCATTCTCTAGTACAAGTGCAGCCCAACGAGGGATAGTGATTATCTCGCCTTGTCTACCGTCTATCTTTATTCCTCCGACATTAATTTTCAAGTCGCGTTCGAGTGTAATCTTTACATCCTCTAGGTTAAAGCCAGCAGTATAGATCTGCTGCACATCTTTTATTGTAGGCATGGAGTGAGAGTATGTGATCAGATCAATATTATAACGGATCGATCAATTCAGCTAACAAAATACGTTGATCATTTGATCCAGCTCGATCTATGTGATTTATTTAGGGACAGGCGTACGGGGATGTATGCTTGGAGGCGAAATGTGGGTTGAAAAGTATCGTCCTGAGAGACTCTCAGACATTATAGGACAAAAAGATGTTATTGGAAGCCTAGAGGCTCTACTCAAAAAACCCGAACAGATGCCACATTTGATGTTCTCAGGTTCTGCAGGTGTGGGCAAGACTACGGCTAGTCTATGCATTGCAAAACAGGTTTTGGGTGCAGCATGGAAAGATAGTACCTTGGAGCTAAATGCGTCAGATGAGAGGGGCATCGATATGGTTAGGGAAAGAGTAAAAAAATTCTCAAGGTTTGCTGGACTTTCTACAGAGATTCCATTCAAGATCATAATATTAGATGAGGCAGACGAGATGACCAGCGGTGCGCAGACAGCATTACGTAGAATAATAGAAGATACTGCAAGATATTGCAGATTTATCATAATTGCAAACAACATATCAAAGATCATAGATCCCATACAGAGTAGATGTGCCGTCTTTAAATTTACTGCAGTTCCCAAAGAAGATTCTATAGCAAGATTAGAGCACATAGCAAAGATCGAAAAGATAAAGACTGACAAAGCAGGATTGAATATGTTATATGATCATGCGGTAGGAGATATGCGTCATGCAATAAACATAATGCAAGCAGTTGCAAGCATGGGTGGAATTACAGTTGAAAACGTGAAAAAAGCATCTGGACTCTCAAAGATATCAGAAGTCGATACGGTAATAAAATCTGCTCTTGCTGGAAAGACTGCCGAAGCTAGAGAAAAAATGATCGAGGTGACAAAAGTTTATGGTGTATCTGTTGCGGATTTTCTAAAATATGCTGCATCTTCAATATTCAAGTCAAAGATTCCAGCCAACGAGTATGGTAAAGTATTGGAAACACTTGCAAAATACGACTATCGTATACTAGCTGGAGCAAATCCAGAGATACAATTATCAGCAATGCTTGCAGAGCTTGGCAATGTTGTAAAAAAATAACACGCATAATCTAAAATGCACCATAAATTATTTTGTAAATGTAATAGGTATGAGGTCACATCCCAGCCTAAAATTATCAAAAAAGTTCTGCAATTACGCACAAAAATACGGAATAGATAACCTCATACGAATTTTTTATAGAGTGACAGTATCATGCATATTTACTGATTGAACATTGTTGTGCCATTTTTGATGATAAACCTCATTTTTTGGATCTGTGTGTATTGGGATGATTTTTTTGGCAGATACGCCATCTATGACTTTTTTAATTTGAGTTCCATCACCGTGTCCTGAAACATGTATCTGATGCCAATCATGTTTGCTCGAAATTATTCCAAATTTTTTAAACCAATTTTCAATTTTGTCCTCATGTAGTCTCATCTCATCATCAAACGGCTCAGTGAGGGAGCGAATATAACATGAATTTTCCTCAGGTTTTATGTCTATTAATTCCTGCAGTTTAAAATCACTAAGTGATAGTAAAAGTTCATTTTGTTTTTTAGATACATCGCGATGATCTATACGATTTCCATAATCAAGAAATTCTCTAACCCATGATCTATAATCTTCATCCAAAAGTTTTCTAGTGTAAATATTGATATCTTTATCAATCAAGCCCCATGTTTCTTTTGGAAAATAGATCTTGATGTGCTCATCTGTAGGACTAGGATAGATGCCTTTCAAGTTGTCAGATTCATTAAAGAGTTTTAATAGATATGCCTGTCTTGGTTCAATTGCCAAATATCGATCTGTTTTTTTGGCAGCTAGATAAAATGACTGCAATCTATCCAAATCTCTTATTGGATATCCACAGATCACAAGTTTTTCTGTATTGTTTATGACATTTACAACACGTTCTTCAATGTCGTATTCGGTCATTGATGATGTTTTTTCTATTCTTGTTCCTTCACATAAGAGTAGATCCAGTGATGCTTTTGAGCACCCTTCAACAAATTTTTCTGTATCTTTACTTCTTCGTCCATGAAATCTCAGATCTGCAGTGTTTGCAATAGTTCCTTCTGAAGTGTACAAAACAAATCCATGGACGCCCGATATAGAATGATCCACTGGTAGTGGTTCTACACCTATTGAATCTATTTTGAATTTTTCATGGCTTTTGAAAACCACAATCTTTCTAGGTTTTTTTGCCTGTTCGCCTTTGATTTTTACCATTTGACCTTTTGTTGAACCTTTTTCACTTTTATAAAATCCAAATTTTTCTTTCATAGTCAGATATTGTTCTCCAGTTCCAGTTTCATCAAAATTCTGCATGATAATTTTTGATTCTTCTGAACAATAGATTGGTATTTCAGCTCGCAGGTATTTTAGATATCCACAATGATCCACGTGTGCATGTGTAAGCAAAATAGCGTCGATCTCTGTTTCTTCATCTCCACCCCAGTTCATGTGTTTTGCATAATCTCTTCTATACAATCCCTTGATTTTGGGCAATATTCCTAATTCGATCATATCTACTAGGCTATTTGCACCTCGTGCTTTTAGAAATCCAGAAAAATATTTTTTTTCTGCACTAAAACTCATTCCAAAATCCATGAAAATTTTTGTGTCCTTGTCTTTTACAAGAAATTTATTCCCCCCAATATCTTTCACTCCTCCATGAAATGTAATGTTAGTCACAATCATGTCATCATGTACGATATTATTATGTTCTTTGTTTTAGTATACATTTTCATGATCTTTAGTTTTGAAATGATGGCGCAGAGAGAGGGATTCGAACCCTCGTGTGATTACTCACACAGGCTCTCAAGGCCCGCGCCCTACCAGGCTAGGCGACCTCTGCAATGATGCTGTGTGTAGAGTGCTTAAAATTTGTTGGTTGTGTATGTAAATAACATACAATATTGAATTAAAAATAGAAAAATAGGTTTAAAATCTTAATCGTGTGCGTGTGGGTTTGCAGTACCTGATTCGATCTTTGTAAAGGTTCCCGCTGCCTTTTCGTGTGCTTCTTGGTTTGACTGATCCACCTTTATTGCCTGTGGAGGACAGACTGAAACGCACGCCATGCACCAAATACAATCGTGTTCACGGATTGGGTCTGCTTTGTCGGTATAGTCTTTTCGTTCTTCTTTTTCGGAGCTTCCACTACCATCAAAGGTTTGGTTTACCACTTGATCATTTGGGATGTCTTTCTCCGTTCTGTACCACTGGAAGACTTGGACAGGGCAGGCTTCAATACATGCACCATCTGCTACACAAGAGTCCCAATCTACTGCGACCATTGTGCCGCTGACACCTAACGGGGTTTGTTTTTCTCCGCGAGCCTCGTATGCTGCTTTGCAGTCATCGTTTGTGAATGCTTCTGCATCGCTTCTACCAGGACCCCACATGAAGTGAAAATTTTCACCATCGCTGTGGTTGATTCTACCAGTCGGCTTTAGACCTTCTGGAAAGTTTTCTGCTATTGGCATAAGTAGCATTCACACACATTATTATTTAAATCTAGATAAAATTAGGCTAAACTTGATCTCCTCTGTTTATAACGGCGTTTTTTCAGTCATATCTGTTTTAAATCCATTCTAGATGTAATACTCGAGTTGGTTAATTATTTACGCATAAAATAATAGTGTACATACTCTTGTACTATATATGGACATATTCAAGTACGATCTATACGGTGGACCTAATGTCGGCATATATGCACGAGCAAACAACGAATGTGTGTTTTTGCCCAACGGTTTTGCAACAACAAAAGCAGAACACATAGAAGAGTATCTTGGAGTTGTTGCCCATTATGTGGCTGTTGCAAATACTAGATTGATCGGTACCATGATGATCATGAATAACAAAGGTATGCTATTGCCAAAAACATGTTCCAAAGATGAGATGGAATTTTTCAAAAGCATATCTGGTCTAAACGTTGGAATATTGGATACAAAATATACTGCACTTGGAAACATGATATGTGCAAATGATAACGGTGCTGTGATCTCACCTCTACTTACAAAAGAAGATGGAGAAAAAGTATCAGATATTCTAGGTGTTGAAGTGGTTCACAAAAGGATTGCAGGATACAACCAAGTAGGAGCTGTAATCTCTGCCACTTCAAAAGGTGCAATCATACATCCTGAATCCAATGATGAGGATCTCAAAATCTCCGCAGATATACTCAAAGTAGATATAGAACAAGCAACAATAAACGGTGGTGTACCTTTTGTATCCTCAGGAATCTTGGCAAATGCAAGATCCATCATAACAGGTAGTTTTACAACTGGTCCGGAGATTATGATGCTCACTAGAGCATTTACTTGAGATACTCTATGAGATTTTTAATTACATCATCTTTCGGTATGGCATTTTGAATTCCATTCTCCATATTCTTTATAATGATTTTATCTTCTTTGAATTCATCTGGAGCCACTATTACAGCATATACAGAATCTGAAGATGCCTTTATCTGTTTTTTGAATGCACGGTTGGCAAGATCGACGTTTGTCTTGATACCTGCACGTCGAATTTGTGATGCAATATGCATCGCTTCTTTTTGTAGATTTTTAGTCATATACATTACAGATACATATCTTGTATCTTTTTTCCAGTCTGTGTTCTTTTCATCCATGGCATTTATCATGCGTTCTACACCTCCAGCCATTCCTGTGGCACCAATCGTATCACGCCCAAATGCCTTTGTTAGTCGATCGTATCTTCCTCCACCTGCAAGTGCATCATGTCTGTGACTATCAAACACCTCAAAGACGATTCCAGAGTAATAGTCAAGACCTCTCACCACGCCCAAATTGATCTCCTTGTTGTAGACACTACGGTTTTCAAGGGAATTCCATAGATCTCTGATGTGATCCCATTTGTCTAGATTTTTTACATCTGTCTTGGATTCAACCTCTTCAAGCGTACCTTTCACGGTGGCAAAATCTAAAAGAGAGTTGGCGTACTCTGTGGGCAGTTTTGAATATTCTTTCAGTAATTCTTGGCGTGGTTTTTTGTGGGCTTTATCTACCATACGAAGAGATTCTGTTATTACAGGCCAATCTTTTTTGTCATCAAACTTTGGATATGTTTTTTTTATAAACGACTCGACAAGGTCTCTATGGTTGATAGATATGATCGAGTTACTTATGCTGAGTTTCTCAAACAGTATAGAAGAAAATTCGATTATCTCTGATTCAGATTCCACAGAAGGTGGTCCAAATATCTCCACATTCCATTGGTGAAAGTATCGGTATCGCCCTTTTTGTGGTTCATCATATCTCCATACGCCGCCAAATGATCCAAACTTTGCTGGCATTCGTGAAAATTGTTGTGATGCAATATATCGAGTCACTCCCACAGTAAAATCAAAGCGCAATGCAATCTGTCTGTCACCTTTATCCTTGAAATGGTAAATCTCTTTTCGTATATCAGGTCCGCTCTTTGCTTCAAGAGTGGAGAGTGATTCTATTGGTGATGGATCCACCATGTCAAAACCAAATATATCAGCAACCTTTTCGAATTTTTCCCGTATAGTACGGATCTTCCAGAGCTCATCTGACTCTAAATCTCTCATCCCACGTGGTAATTCCATATTTTACATATTCGATGTATGATGATTTAAGATTTTACGGTTTTAAATACAAGAAGTGTGCTGCTTTAATCGTTGGGCTATAGATTTTTGGATCATGCAACAGATATGATAGTGCAAGTAGATGCACCAAGTGTAAAAGAAGCATTTGTACAAGCTGGCATAGCCGTTGTAGATACTACGATTGATGTATCAAACGTAAAAGTAATAGAGTCATCAAAAGTAGACGCATCTGGCTCTGATATGAGGCACTTGTTGTATTCGTGGTTGGAAGAGATCATATACAAGATGATAACTGATGGATTTGCAATATCACGCCTAGAGATAACAGAATTGAATCGTGATGATTATACGATCAAAGGTATTGTGTATGGCGAACCAATTGATCTAAAACGGCATGGCTTCAAAGTTGAGATAAAGGCGCCCACATTTTATGACATGCGGATAGATGAGAGTCAAAATGGCACTAGTATGCAATTTTTGTTAGATTTGTAACAGATAAAATATCTAGTATCCCCCATGTTTTACATGGATGAAGATTTTGAAGCCATAAAACGAATACAGATGCAAGAATTACTGCGTAGGCGCCAGAGGGCATCTGAACCTCTGATTACAGAACTTGACGCAGGAAACTTTGGTAAATTTATCTCTGTAAACAAGCTTGTCCTAGTAGACTTTTGGGCAGAGTGGTGTGGTCCATGTAAATCCATGCATCCAATATTTGAGACAATAGCAAGAGAAGATATGCGTACAAGATTTGCACGTGTCAATATAGATCGCGCACAGTCAATAGCTAGCAGATATAGAGTTCAATCAATACCTACGTTTATCATCTTCAAAGACGGTATTCAAACAGATAGAATAACTGGTGCCGTTGGGAGATCAGAGTTGACACGAATTATAGACAAGTACAGTACACATGAATCAAAACGTCGCTAGTGTCCATATGCAGCATCTAGTTTACGTTGAACTGTTACTATGTGATCTAGAGTTTCAAACTCTTCAGAGGTTAGCTTGTGCGATAGATCTTTTAAGAGTTTTTTTGCCTCCCGTGAGGTTGGTAGTGTATAAAATACATCTCCCTCTGCAATCTGCCTTCCCACAGTTATTCCTTTTACAGAGCAGGCAATTTCATCACCTTTTTTTGCCGACTTTACGGTTGTCTTTTTCTCTTGTAACTGATGTATTTGACCTATCTTTCTTCCAGCATCATTCATAAACGAGATCTTTTGCCTCAGTGTTCCAACATCAACGTGTATGCCAAAGACGGCTGGATCGTTGTTATGAAATATGTATCCTTTTAGAAAGGTAAATTTGGCAATTGGGGTTATCTCTGAAAATATTGCATCTTCTTCGTTGGTCGTATCGTGTTCTACCCATTCAACATAATCTTCGATTAGGCTGTATATGATGCTGTCTGTAAAAATTTTCACGTGTGAGATCTCTGCCTCTTCTTCTGCATCAGGGAGCGTTTTCACGTTAAATGCCAATACGACTCCAAGGTGCCTATCGTTCTCTTTTATGGCGCGTGCCTCTATTATGTCACGACGGTTTATTGGTCCAATATCAGCACGTGCTATAGAGATGCCTTTTTGCTTTAGCATAGAGACGATCGCCTCTAATGACCCCATTGTGTCACATTTTATTAAAACACCGTCAGTGGATGTATCTACAAAGACTGACTTTATCTCAGCTTTAATCTCGGCGGTAAATTTTTCAATTTCAAAAGTGTTCTTTGCCACGTATACGGTACTTCCAGGAAGTACACCTGCAAGATCAGGCGAGGCAAGTCGGATTCCAGCTGCTGCATGCACTGATTCCACTGGTCGGAATTTGTCTCGAGGATCACGCATCTCATCTAGTGGTTTTGGAAGTAGTATCGCTTTTGGTTTTGTTATGATCACTTTATCACGTTTTGAGACAAGTATTGTGTCATTTTTGGTCAGCAAGCCATCAATTAGTATAATGTTGGCAGAAGGTCCAACCCCAATCTCGTCATTTACTTCTAGTACGATTCCTCGTGTTGTTTTCTCATCTTGATTTAACCGCTCTGCAAGATACTGTTGTGCAAGTCCTACCATTATGGTGAGCAGTTCTGATATTCCGACTCCCGTTCTAGCACTTATTGGTACGATGGATACTTCTTTTGCAAAATCTTTTACGCGATAAAACGCCTCCGAGGGATATCCTAGAACGGAGAGTGTTCCTACAACATCATAGATCTTTTGATCTAAATTCGTTTGTATAGAATCATCTTGATCTTTTATCGCCTGCTCTATTCTTGGTTTGTTTGAGGCACGCCATCCAGAGATCTGATCTACTTTGTTTAGAGCTAACACAAACGGAACTTTACGGTTTTTGAGTATCTGTAGACTTTCGTTGGTCTGTGGCTGAAATCCTCTGTTTACATCTACTACGAGTATTGCAATATCTGCAGCAGAGCCGCCACGCGCTCGTAAATTTGCAAAGACCTCATGTCCTGGAGTATCCACCACTAGCACCCCAGGAATTTTGACGTTTGAATTATCCAATCTGTTGTACATGGAGCCACATCTTTTGCGGATGATCTCCTCTGGTAGAAAACTTGCTCCTATGTGTTGCGTTATACCTCCAGCTTCACGCTCTTGTACACCAGTTCCTCTAATTTTGTCTAATAGTGACGTCTTTCCAGAGTCCACATGACCCAACACTGCCACAATTGGTTGTCGTATCTTCAAAGCAGATCACTGAAATACTACCCTCTGTTCATGTTCAAAGCTTGCAGTAGAATCAGATGCGTGTATGATGTTATCAGTAAAACCCAAGCCATAATCACCTCGTATCGAGCCAGCTTCTGCTTTTGAAGAGTCAGTGGAGCCTAGCATCGTACGTGCTGCAGATATTGCGTTACGACCTTGTACAACAGCTACCACGACAGAACCAGATGTGATAAACTGTATTAGTTCTTTAAAGAAAGGTCTTTCCGCGTGTACTTTGTAAAATTCTTCTGCTTGTTTTTGTGTAAATCTTAGCATCTTCATCTCTTGTATGATAAAGCCTTTTTGCTCAAATCTGTTTACAATATTTCCTACCAACCCACGAGTTACGCCATCGGGTTTTACCATAAAGAGAGAGTGTTCCATCATGGAATGCACTTATTTTTTCCTAATTCCGCCCTTTACGAATTTTTTAGTCCATTTGAACTTTCGTGGATCACGTTTTAGATCTAACATATTTTTTTTACATTTAGATGAACAAAACCACATTATGGTGTTGTCATTTTTTATGTACATTGTTCCCGAACCTTTTGCCACAGGACGATCACAGAAATTACACACTTTAACTAGTAGACTCGTATCATTTCACCTATTTGATTTTCTTGGCCTCGCGTTCGGTCTCGCGAAGACGCAGTATGTCACCCATGCGAACAGAACCTTTACATTTCTAGTAAGAATGCGACCTGTATCTGCACCTTGCATAATTTTTACACGAACCTGTATTACTTCACCTGCAATACCAGTACGACCTACAACTTGGATTACTTCAGCGGAGACTACTTCTTCCTGCTCTGTGCTCATTGTTCAGTCTTGCCACCTTTGATCTTTGATATTGTGTTGATCACTTGATCGACAATGTGTTGTGCGTCTGCAGCGTCTATGATTGCTGCAGCAGCTGATACGATGTCAATTCCTAGTGCTTTACCCAAATCCTGTTTGCTTGGGACAAAGACGTATGCGGAATTTTGTTCGTCACATAATATTGGCAGATGGGCTACGAGTTCTGGTGGGTCTACATCCTTGGCAATTACGACTAGCTTGCTTGTTCCTCGTTCAACGGCTTTGGTGGCCTCGTTTGTGCCTCTTTTGATCTTGCCATTCTCTGCAGACACCCTGACTGCTTCGTAAATAGGATTTACAAGATCTTCTGGGGTTTCAAATTTTACGTAATAAGGATCTGCCATTATAATTCACCTGTGTATGTTATTTCCATCTTCAAACTGTTCTGTATTGGTATTAAAAGTGTTATCGGATAGGGTTGATCTTATTTTGTTTACATATTTTGAGAGCAAGTCGACAAGTTCCTCCTCTGATGTGGCCTCTGCATAGACGCGTACAATAGGTTCTGTTCCACTAGGGCGCACCATAACCCATTTTTCATCGCCAAAGCTCATCTTTATACCATCAGTTGTGTCTGCGTCAGGGTACTCTTTTGAGAGTGCATCCAAGAGGGATTTAGCATTATTGCTATCACATGCGACCTTGCGTTTACCAGTAAACGATTCTGGTAACGACTGTATTCGCTGCGAGATGGTTCTTCCACTTGTGGCAATCATCTCTAGTGCTAATGCGGTCATCATTGCCCCATCCCGAACCGGATTATGTGGACCGTACATGTATCCACCGTTTTCTTCAAATCCTACAAGTGCATTCTCTTGTAGCATTCGCTGTGTAACCTCGACACTGCCTACATTTGTTCGTATTATGGGCGACTTTGTCCTTGATGCAAGCTCTTCTATAGCATTGCTAGAGTTTAGACATGTCACTACGGTAGAGCCAGGATTTTTTTCTAAAATATATTCTGTAAAAAGTAATGCCGACTGATCACCAGTTAATATGTTTCCGAGTTCATCACAAAACATGCTACGATCACCATCGCCATCAAATGCAACTCCCAAATCAGCATGATGTTTTTTTACCGCAATAGATAGTTCTTGAAGATTCTCAGGAGTCGGCTCTGATCCTCTTCCAGAAAAAGATCCATCAATATCTCCATTTATCGTAAAAGTTTTACAGTCAAGATTTTCACATAGGATCTTTGCAGTGACTATCTGTGCTCCGTTTCCCATATCCAATACGATGGACAAGTTTTGTTTTTTTATATGTGCAGAATTAACCAAAGATGTTATTCCTTTGATATATGCATCGACTGTTCTTTTTTCTTTGTTGGTCTCTCCCCATTTAGCAGATTTCAAGGGCTTTATTCTATCATAATATACAGATTCCACATCTAGTTCATCCTGACGCGATATCTCTGTGCCATTAGAGCTTATTGGTTTTATGCCATTGTATTCTGGAGGATTATGCGATGCAGTTATCATTATTCCCCAAGCATATCCTAATTTTTTGACGGCAAATTCCAAACACGGTGTGGGCACTAGTCCAGCAAGATTACAGTCCAAACCGGCAAAGTTTAACGCCGAGCATACCATCTTTGTCATTGCTGGTCCAGAATTTCTGCCATCGTATCCAACTAGGACAGGTCCTTTGCCAAAGTGTATAGCCAATGAGAGAGAGATATCGTGTACGAATTCAAGACTCATATCTTTACCAAAGACGCCGCGTATGCCGTTTGTTCCAAAGAGACGGGTCATGCGTATAGCAATATACACTCTAAATTTGTGGGTATCCATTGTGTAAACTATTGGACTAGTAGTTGGTTTTGATAATTTCAATGATTCTCTACATTATGTCAACCATTAGATTGCAAGATCAGCAATTAAACATAGATCCTACAGGTGAAATGTATTATCATCTACAAGATCTTGTATAACAAACGTTAAGTTTGTGTATTAAAGAGAATGTATGCGGGAGTTGCCAAGCCTGGTCAAAGGCGCAGGGTTTAGGTCCCTGTCACTTAGGTGTTCGTGGGTTCGAATCCCACCTTCCGCACCTATTGTATGGATATGGTTAAATGTCAATTCAGAAATCATGCTACCATGAAAAAAACCCGTATTGGGATAACAGTGGTGGGTAAGGATCGCGAAGGCACCGTTGCCGCCTTTACAAACATGATCTTTAACGAAGGAGGAAACGTGGAAAAAATTAGTCAAAATGTAGTAAAAGGCGTGTTTGGAATGTATCTAGAAGCATCATTTGTCAAAAAAAACTCAAATTTAGAAAACCACATGAATACTCTAGCAAAAAAATTCAAGATGGATACTAGTGCACATTATGAGACAAGCGAAAGAAAAAACGTTGCAATTTTTGTTACAAAGGAATCACACTGCCTAGATGCAATATTAAATGTGCGCAAAAATCTAAAATGCAACATATCTGTAATAATCGGAACCGAGAAAACCCTTGCTCCAAAAGCCAAAAAAGCTGGCGTGCCTTTTATTCTGATATCTGATCGTGAACAAGAAAAAGCAGAATTGAATATAATTACCACATGTAAAAAATATGCAATTGATTTGATATTATTAGCAAGGTACATGCGCATACTAACACCAAACTTTGTTTGGAGATATCCAAACAGAATAATCAATATACACCCGTCGCTTCTTCCAGCGTTTCCTGGTGCTGCAGCATACACGCAAGCTTTTGAGAGAGGAACAAAAATGGTCGGTGTTACAGCCCACTATGTTACCGAGAATCTAGATCAAGGTCCAATAATACTCCAAAATTCATTCAATGTCAAACCCGAGGATGCACTAGAGATTATAAAAAAACGTGGTCAGAAACTCGAAGCTGTTACACTTTTGAATGCAACAAAACTTCACATAAATGGAAAAACTGATGTTCGGTGGAGAAAGGTTCATATCAAAAAATGATTCAAATGTCTAATGTAAAAGATGGATTTGATCCCGAATTACGCAATGCGATAATCAAAAAACATACAGCAGTTATTCCCATAGGTTCAATAGAACAACATGGTGCACACCTTCCAGTATCTACTGATGCAGATTTGGCATACAAAGTATCAAAAAAATTATGCAGTAAAACAGGATATCTTCTTTTACCAGTTATACAATATGGTGTTTCACGCGAGCATGCACCTCTCTTCAATCTGAGCCTTCGTCCAGCCACACTACGCTCTCTAGTATGTGATTTGGTAAAATCTTCTGCAGAACTTGGAATACGTACGATCTTTGTCATAAATGGACACCATGGAAATCAGGCAGCCCTCAAAGGTGTAGAAAAGATGGCCGAGAAAGCGTGTAAAGGCAAGGTAAAGACATTTGTCTTTTCATACTGGAAGTTTATGAGTGAGGGTTTTGATCATGCAGGTCATATAGAGACATCACTGATGCTAGCAGTCTCAAAAAACACAAGAATGAGTAGAGCCATCAAAGGATTTGAAGAACCAAAGGGAGCTAAACTCAAAGAGGCTACTAGACTAGCATCCAAGTCGTTTGTATCTGTGACAAAAAATGGCATATGGGGAGATCCGAGGAGTGCTACTGCATCAGATGGTAAAAGAATGCTTGCCACGATCGTAAAAAATCTAGAAAAAAAATGTCGTATGTGTATAAATGACACCGCATAGACTCATTTACGCTGATATTTTAATATAATAGCGATTAATGAGGTATGATATGTCCGTAGATATGGCAGTAAAGGTGCTTGATGAGAGCATCAACAAGACGGTTTTGATAAAGCTCAAAGGCAACAAGACCATACGTGGCAAACTAAAAGGCTTTGATCAACATATGAACCTCATATTGGATTCCTGTGAGGAATTTGGTGAGGAAAACAACACAAAGACACTTGGAACCATTGTTGTCAGGGGAGACAACGTGGTAATGATATCCCCGCCTCCTGGAGAATAGTTCATGGTTAAAGGTACCACCTCTATGGGTGGTTTTACAAAGAAAAAAGTCCATATACGTTGTAGGCGATGTGGTAAGAATGCTTTTCATAAACGTCATTTACGCTGTGCAAGTTGCGGATATCCAGATGCAAAGATTAGAAAATATTCTTGGGTAAAATGGTATACATAATATGCAAGAGCTAGCACTATTACTAACTGGTTTGGTAGGAGCTGCATCAGCTGTGGCATTTACAAAATTTCCAAGAGATACAAGTAAACTCAAACTCATAGGCGCAAATCCACGTATTCAAAGAGAGATTGCATACATGAGTGTAGAACGCGATATACTTGTAAAAACTGTATCTAGACTCTACCAACAAAATACAGTTAGAGATGAGAAACGAGGTAGATTACTTGCCAAATACCAAAACCAGTTGGGTTTAGTACTAGCTAGAATTGAAAAATTAGAGATTGCAAGTAAACATCCAGACATGGGTCCGATAGGAGATGGACTAGTAACATTGATGGATCAAAAACTTTCAACTCTAGACAAAAAACTACATGAGATATCATCAAAGATATCAATTGCACCAACATATTCAGAAGCAAGGAATAAAAAAATTGCACAAAACTTGCACAAAGATCCTCGTATCCAGGTTTCCAAAACGGTAGACGTTACACCATCTGAAATTCCTCAATCTGAAAACAATCGACAACGTGTAGAGATTACCACACTTACCTCGCTTGCCAAGAGATCGCAGATGTATCCGCCATCAAAACCAGATTTAGTTGAACCGACAATATCGCAAGTTGCATCAAAAGATCCATACAGTCCAGTTTTAGATGCAAAGCCAGAGATTATACAAACGTCCGATATTGTTCCACCCAAAACAAATTATGTTTCAGATCCTATAAAAACAGAGTCAACTAAACAAGATGTTCTTACAAAACCATCAACAGATACAAAAAATTTTGTTCCTAAAGTAGATGCAGATTTGGACAATACTGCAGATCTTGATAAACTTAAAAAAGATATCATGAAGACTTTGGAAAAACTAGATCAAGTAGAGGTGGAATAGACGTCTTTTGATGGTGCTTTTGAAGCATTATCACATGATGCATTAAAACTAGTAAAGGATGGTCAAATACTTGGACTTGGTAGCGGAAGGGCAGCCACTACTTTTGTACACTCTTTGGGAAAACATTGTAGAAAAACAAAGATCTCAATATCTGGAGTTCCCACATCGATGCAGATTGCATCGGTTGCCGAGTCATATGATATACCACTTTTATCATTTAATAAAGTTGATATTGTTTTTGACGGAGCAGATCAGATAGATTCCAAAGGATATCTCATCAAGGGTGGTGGCGGAGCTCTACTGCGTGAGAATATTTTGGCAAGTTCTGCACATATGATAGTAATCATGGCAGATCGCACAAAATTTGTCAAACAGCTAAACAAGAGTGTTCCAGTTGAGATTCATCCATTTGCAAAATATGTAGTAGAGACTGCCATAAAAAAAATGAATGGTAAACCAAAAGTGAGGATACTCGATCGTGGATATCCGTTTATTACTGAAAATGGAAATATTATACTAGACTGTGATTTTGGCACAATAAAATCTCCATTATTACTTGCCAAAAAAATCTCTACAATTGCAGGCGTAGCTGAAGTTGGAATATTTCAACGCAGACCAGACATTATTTACAAAGCAATGACAAATAACAGATTTGAAAAAATCAAGGTTTGATACTAGTCCTCGGTGCAAATTTGCCGTGTCCCATTTTACCCACGATCTCAAAGTCTTCGGCAATCAAACTTCCTCGCACAATTGTTTTAACAGGCCAGCCTTTTAGTTTCCAGCCATCGTATACTGTATAATCTGAAAATCCTCCAAATAATTCGCTTGAAACTTTTTTCTCCAGTTTCATGTCCAATATTGTAATATCTGCATCTGCATCTATTGATATAGCACCTTTATGTGGCGCAAATGAGAATATTTTGGCAGCATTAAAGCTAGTAAGATTTGCTAGTCTTTCAAGTGAGATCTTGCCCGTGTTGACCCCACGACTAGCAAGAACTGGTAATAATGTGCCGATTCCAGGAAATCCAGCAAGCGCTCCCCATACACCATTCTCGTCTGTTTTATCTAGTTTTAGCTTTATTTGATTTGCAACATGATCTGTCCCTATTGTATTAATTTCACCAGAACAAATTGCTTCCCATACTGCCTCACGATCTCTCTTTGTTCTAATCGGTGGCATTACCTTTGCAAGATAGCCAGTTTGATTCTCATGTGAGAGTGTAAGGTAATGAGGGCACGTCTCGACAAATATTTTTGTGCCAAGCATACGCTCGATGCGTATTTTTTCTAGTGCTGCAGCCGATCCTATGTGTACAAAGTATATGATGCAACCATGCTTTCTTGCCATGGTCGAGACTCTCCCTATTGCTTTTACCTCATATTTTGGAGAGCGACTCTCAGACCATGCTACAAGCCCATCTTGGTTTTTCTTTTTGGCAGTCTTTATTCCACATGAGCACGACTCGTAATCCTCTGCATGAACCAATACTGGGCATCCCATCCTAGCTGCATTTGCAATCACCTTGTCCACGATATCGTCTGTAACCTCTACACGTTCTTCTGCTAGATTTGTAGAACTTGGAGACATGTCCATGTATACATGTCCAATCTCCGATCCAAGATTCATGTACAACTTGAACGAGGTAACTCCAGATCTTGCGCAAAAATCCATCTCTTCTGCCTGCAAGTGATCGAATATCGATGCATGTATTGCATAATCGATGTAATGTTTTTCCTTGCTTGCCTCAAGCTGTTCGCCTAGAAATTTTTTATACGAACCGCCTAATCTAAGCATGCGCATCATTGTTGTCACTCCTCCGATCGCAGCTGCGTGCGATTCAGTTGATGCGGCACGATCTATCGGAGAATATACACCATAGTGTACGTGTGTGTCAATTACTCCAGGTATTGCAACAAGTCCGTCTGCTTTGATCTTTTTATCACATGGTGGTACATTTGTCGTAAGCAAAGAGATCTTTTCTTCGTTTATGACAATGTTCTTTTCTACTATGCCCGTAGGTGTTACAACATGGGCACCTGAAACCACCATATCATATGTTACCATATCATAGTTTACACAATCTGTATTATTAACAGCATGGTGATATTATGTGGATTTTTTTTAGAATTTATAATATTCTGCCAAGATTCATTTTATTCAAATCAATATACACATATCTTGATTAAGTCAAATATCATATACTTTTAAATTATGTCTTTTTCATGAATTTGATCCCATTGTTCAATTAGAATAGTATCTCAAATCCTGATCGCAATATGAATCTGGTAAGAGATCATGTGGAAGCATACATACACGTAATGATTAAAAATACATAAAGATGTGTATTTGTATGGGCCAGTGGTTTAGTGGTATAATGCCTCGTTCGCAACGTGGATGTCGAGGGTTCAATTCCCTCCTGGTCCATCAAAAGTTATACATTACCAAAAGCAGTGATGATTGTTCATGAAAGTATTCAACGGGAAAAAAGCTGCAGAAGATTACATGTCTGCTCATACACTTGCATTTTCTACGCCAGAGCTAACTCTTACAAGATTCGCCTTTTGGCTAGGGGATATCATACCAGATCCAACCGATAAAGATTCAACCATGCCACGACTTTACTCTTACATAGATGAAAAAGATTTTGCTCCGGCAAACATAATTGATGATGAAACTTATGTTCCTTCTGGAGCTGTCAAGCAATCCAATGTTTACGGTAGTACACATAGTATAGAAGATGGCGAATCCAAATTTTGTGGAGAATGTGGTACAAAAATATCTCTAGCTGCAAAATTTTGTACCGAATGTGGCAGTACTCAAGATTAGATTTTTGTACCGCATGATGTACAGAATTTTGCACCAGAACGTAGATTTGAACCACATGAAGGGCATGCGTTAGCAGGTGGTTGTTGTCTTGGCACAAGTGCAGGATCTGGTGAAGGTAGAGTCCCTAATTCGTTAAATCCCTGTGCTGCAGACACTATTCCTGGAGGTCCACCCACGGGGTTGTCACTTGTTCCCATTCTAGGTTGAGGTTGCATCATTCCAGGAGATCCCATGCCAGGCATGAGTCCAGGTGATGAGGTTCCTCCTGGCGCTTGTCCGCCAGCAATTTTATCAATTGATTTTTTGAGTTCCAAAATTACTTTTACTGAAAGAAATTCCAACGCAGAATATGCTACAACATAATCACCAAGCTTTGAAAAGAATTCCTTGTCTCCAATTTTGCCATTTTTATATAGATTATTCATGTCTAGAAATGATTCGTAATAGGTTTGTGAATCCGTAAAAAGACTATCCAATTTCTCCGTCAATAGATTTAGTGTATCTACTTCTCCAAGCGACATGACTTGTCATGTATATTGGCGATATTAAACGGTTTTGAAAAATATGTAAAATAGAGTATACGTGAAAAATTGGACAAAATTGCTAGTTTAGAGAGATTTATCGATCATCTTTTTGTAAGAGTCTTTTGATGCAGCTCCCACTTGTTGTTCTATAATTTCTCCCTTGTTGAACAGTATTAGCGTCGGGATACTAAATACGCTATATTTTGAGGCTACATCTCCAGCTTCGTCTACATTTACTTTAACAAAGTTTACTTTACCATCGTACTCGCCTGCAAGTTCTTCGACAACAGGACTTACCATCCGACATGGACCACACCATTCAGCCCAAAAATCTACAAAGACAGGTATTGGGGATTCCATGACTTTGGATTGCCATTCTTCAGAATTTGAGACTTTTTCTAGAGTCATTACATACTGCACTGTAAATACGCCCTAAAAATGTTAAGAATTGTTCAGACCAATGCCATATAGAATAAACTTGGATGTATGAGTTTTGAAAATACACATAAAGGTGTATGATATTAGTCGATCTATGAGTTCAGAACTTCGGATCAAAAAACTTCGTGGATCTGGTGGCTATATCATGGCATCACTTACCGACGAACAACAAAGCAAAGGTAATTTGGGAGGTCCAGATCTATTTTTGGCTCCTATAGGTAGACTTCCAAACGAGTTGATTTCAAAATATTTTTGCAATACATGTGAGAAAGAGATGAAAGGGTGTCCTGAAATTGATTATGAAAGTCCAAATGAAGAAGTGGCAGACAATCTTGTTCTTGCTGAACGTGGAAAATACTCTTGTACAGAATGTGGTTCAGCTATAGCAGAATATCGTCAGTTTGTAAAACCAAACGAATCAAATGAAGTTGGACTAGCAAAACCTCAACAGCCTTCACAACAAACGATTGTTTCTCAACAGACACAGATCTCGACTCCAACTGATAATGCAAAAGGCGAGATTAAACCTATTGACGGTATGGTCGTATACGATGGATCTGGAATAAAGGTTGGTACAGCAGGACAGATCGGCATCGATGACTCACAGTCACTTGTATTGACAATTGATAAAAATGATGGGACTAGTATAACTGTGCCTTGGTCACATGTAAAAAAAGTGGGAGAAATAATTCTACTAAATGGAAAAGATGATTCTGCAAAACCATCAGATGAATGTCCTGAATGTGGTGAGACAAATAAACCAGGCTCAAAGTTTTGTGAACAGTGTGGCAGTAAAATTTAGGCGAAATGGTAGAATGGTTGCAAATATACTTTCTAACAAAGTAATAAGGGATCTATTTGTCACACTTGCAGGTCTTGTTGTAGTTTGGGTACTTTTACAAGCGACACTTGGGGTAGCTAATCCGTTTTATGTGGTTTCAAGTGGAAGTATGGTTCCGGAACTAGAGGTAAATGACATAATCGTGGTACAAGGCAAGAATTCAATCGATGAGGTACAAATTGGAGATATTATAGTATTTGATAGACCATCAGATCACGACAGAGTCATAGTACACAGAGTAGAGTCGATAACGAATGAGGATCCAGTGGAGCTGAGAACAAAAGGTGATGCAAATTCTGCGTCAATTCCAGGTACCGATTATCCGATAACTGCAGAAGAGTATATTGGAACCGTAATTTTTACCGTGCCGCAGGTAGGATATGTGACAAAGGTACTTACGCCTCCGACAAACTATATCATCATGGCCATAATTATAGCCATAATGATTGCAAAGCATTTTCTTGGCAAAAAATCAAAAAATAAAGATATAGATCCTGCAGCAAAATATTTTGGAAACTCTAAAGACGATACAAAGTCAAATATTGAAAATAATTTGGATTCTGCTTCGCTTAAAGATGAAATAAAATCAAAAGAGTCTACACCGAAAAAAGAGAATTCAGAATCTGAGAAAAATACTTGATTATTTTATCGTAAAGATACGTTTGAAATAATCAGAGTTTTCTTTTGGTTCTTCAATGTCACCTTTGACCTGTGCGAGTTTTTTTGCAAGGTTCATTTTATATCCCAATTGCATCTGCCTTGCAATCTGTATTCTCTGAGCCTGTGGAGAGCCTGCTCCGTGCATAGATTCAGTCAGATAGCCTACAGCATTACGCCCTAGTGTCATGTTTTCAATCAGTCTCAATATTCTCATACGATCTTCTACATCTATTCCTTTTCTACCTACCAAATATTTTTTCAATAATGGACCAGCTTCTGGATGACGAAAATCTTTTTCTGATGGAAGTGTAACCATCAAACCTCCTGCTATGTCTTGTGCAAGTCTGCTGATTTCATATGGGAACCGCGTCACGTTATGTTTGCATACTTGTGCTAGTACGTTATCGTTTAGATATACGCCAGATTTTGTTTCATATCCTTGGTACGAAGATGCTATTCCGGCTGCAAATATTGTCTCATTTAGGTGAGTCATCTCTACAAGTTTATCTTTTATGTGAGACGCTTTTGTAACCCCGTTATAGTCGGCTATTGTCGCAGCAGCTCCAATCAATACATCACCGAGTCCTGTTTTGCACACATAGCTACGTCTGTGATAACAAGTAAATCTATCAACTAGCATCGAGGCGTATTCATATTCTCCGTACATGAATATTAGTTCATTTGGTATAAACACCCTGTCCAATATGATTAGCGCTTCTTGTCCTCCGTACATTGCGTTTCCTGAATCAATATCACCATCTTCCATGCTACGTGTGTCACACGACTGTCTGCCGTAAATGTACGTGACACCTTTGGCATCGGCAGGAATTGCTCCCACGATTGCATAATCTTTGTCGGCCTCTGAGAGGTTTATTGTCGGCATGAGAATTATCCAATGCGAGTTTATGCATCCTGTTTGATGTGCTTTGGCTCCTGTAACGTATACACCTTTGTCGGTTTTTTCAACCACGTGTACAAACAAGTCTGGATCTGCTTGTTCAGATGGTCCTTTACCTCGATCACCTTTTGGATCCGTCATGGCGCCACCTATGACAAAGTTGCCTTTGTGCATCATTTTAACAAAATCTAGAAATTTTTTGTGATAGTCTGTACCATATTTTTCATCAATTTCAAATGTGGTAGAATGTAATGAATTGAGTGCATCCATACCTACACATCGCTGAAAACACGTAGCTGTGTTTTGTCCAAGCTTGCGTTGCATTTTGTTTTGCATTACCAAATCCTGTGCACTCTCTGCAATATGTAAAAATCGGCTTATCTTTTGACCTGTAAATGCAGATGTGGTAGAAGCCAAATCTTCTTCTCGTACAGCCAAATCGTATGTCTCGGCCACGGCGTTAATCGACGGACGTATCATCGGGTGATCTACTGGTTCTTTTACAAGCTCGCCAAAAAGATAGACTTTAAGATCTCTTCCGCGTAGACTTTGGATATAATCGTCTCCAGTTCTGATCGCCATGTGGTTATGGAAATGCATGCATACTATAAAATTAACTAAATATTGTATATGAGACTATATTATTTAAATAATGAATAGATTTTATGCATATTGACAAAAAAATCAATTATGTTAAAACGAAAGATCAAAAATCAAGTGTAATGTACACATTGTATGCACCTCTCAGTCAAGGATATGATCTCCAAACAAGCAGAGAGGATTGCAATGTTGGAAACAAAGCTGGAATATTACGAGGCTGAACAGAGCAGAATCGAGAATCCTCGATTGTTTTCAGACAATATTTTGGATGACATAATTGACAACGACGAAAATCTGTACAGGACAACTGGAATGAACAGAGACGAGTTTGAATGGATCCTAACACAGTTTGAAAAAACCGTCAAACACTCGTCAGATGCGCCACGTTTCTCCGAGTATGCCGAGTCAGAAGACATATGCATTCTCTCTGTAAGACGAGCCTTGTTTGTTGCATTGTTCCGCAAACGCACCAACTTTACGCAAATAATACTTGGAGCAACTGCCGCCATTGATCCAAGTACAGTTGACAGATATCTAGCAATCGCAGATGTATTGTTGATGAAGATCCTTCCAACTGCTGAAAACGTTGCAGCTGCAATACGGAAAGAATGCACCATCAAAGCGTTTAAAAAATTTGCTCCCGGCAAGAGTGCAGGTGAGATATATCTTGATGCCACGTTTGTACAGGTTCAAAGATCAAAAGTAAACGCATATTCAGGAAAACACAAGCAGCATGTTTACAACATACAGATAACCTCAAACAAAGATGGACTAGTACTGGATATAGGCCACCCTGAAGAAAGCTCTACACGCGACATGGATGTAATACGACACAATCTCCCAAATTTTGGCAAATGGACAAAGAACATGAGAGATTCTAATACAAAACAAGAACATCGTATCATGCTGTACACAGATAAAGAATATTTTGGTGTAGAGAAAGATTATCCTGGAATAATTTCAAAGCAGCCATACAAAAAACCCAAAGGTAATGGGATGACAGAGAAAGATAAAAAACACGATAAAAGAATTAATCATAAACGCGTCAAAGTAGAGCATGCGATAAACCGATTAAAATGGTTCCGCAGGATGAGTGCTGTATATGATGACAGCAAGGAAGAGTTTTACAAAGAGATCCAAGTCGTCTCGGGGCTGTCAAACCTGCACATCATGTTCAATGACCGCAAATATATCGAACTGATGGAACGAGTCTGTTCTTCAAAAAGGTAGGTTCATCTTTGTGTAACATGTCCGTATGATGTTGCCGTTTTTGTCATACTTGTGACATTTTGATCTGTTTGCTCATACAGTATCTAGTCAAGAATTGATCTATCTTTATGAGAGAATACGCATCGGTCTATTGATTTTTTGTCAATATGCAAAGTCTACTAAATTCAAGAACAAATTATAATCCAATACGCACATCCAATGCCCTGCAACCGCGTCCTTTTTCAAGTACCAACACTGGATTCATATCTAGTTCTTTTATGTCTAGTTCTGTTACTAGTTGTGAGAGTCTCTGTATACACTCTGAGAGAGTAGCCGTATCTGAAGGTTTTTCTCCGCGTACTCCACCAAGTAGTTTTGATGCTTTTAATGAATCAACCATCTCATGAGACTCGATATCAGTAACAGGTGCAAGTCTAAACGTGACATCTTTTAGTACTTCTACATAGATTCCACCCATTCCGAGCATCACTACAGAACCCAACCCTGATTCTAGCTTTGATCCTATGATCATCTCTTTACCGCCCTTTACCATCTCTACGACAAGGACGCCTTTTATCTCGGCTTTTTTGTTGTATTTTTTGGCATTTTTTGTAATGATCTCAAATGCAGCTTTGATTTTTGTAGAATCTTGCAGATTTATTTTGACACCTCCCGCATCGGACTTGTGAATAATCTGAGGTGAAACTATCTTCATTACCACTGGATATCCTATAGACTTTGCAGCACGTACTGCCTCGGCGGAGTTTTTGGCAAGTTTGCTCTTTGGAATAGGTATGCCATATGCTTTTAGAATCTGTTGTCCTTCTTCTTCTAGTAGACTTTTTCTGCCTTGTTTTTTAGCATTATTGATAATCTTTTTTGCAGCAATAGTATTGGTTTGGAATTTTTTTATTTTGCCAGGTTTTAAACTAGTCCAACGCGAGAATCGTAGCATTACACCAAGTGCGCGTATTGCACGCTCTGCGTATGGATAGTATGGTATGCCACCAGCTGCTAGGATCTCTTTGTTTTTAATTCCTTCATCAAGACCCATCAGACTTGCCAGCATTGTCTTTTTGTGTTTTTTAGCCATTTTTACCACCACATTTGCAAGCTGATCATAGTCTAATGTGGCAGATGGAGTACACATTGTAATGACAGATCCAACATTTTTGTGTCGTAGCACTCTATCTAGTACGTTTTCAAATCTCTTATAATCTGCATCACCTACAATGTCTACAGGGTTGTGTGAGCTACCCCATGGAGGAATAACAGAATCTATCTGCTTGTGCATACTAGCTATTTTTGCCATCTTTATTCCAAGTTTAGAGCACGAATCAGTGGATATTATTGCCGGCCCTCCAGCGTTTGAAACTATTACCAAATCTCCTTTGGGAAGGGGTTGTTTTGAAAATGCCGTTGCATAGTCAAAAAGTTCCTCCATTGTATCAACTCGTATTGCACCAGATTGATGTAACAATGCATCGTATGTTTCATCAGAACCCATAAGAGCACCTGTGTGGGACATTGCAGCTTTGGCACCTTCAGGACTGCGTCCTGATTTTAATACAAGAACTGGTTTTTTGAGATCACGTGTTAGATGGCGACACACTTTTAGAAATTCCTGGCCATCTCCCATGTCTTCAAGATACATTACAATTACCTTTGTCTGCTTGTGTTTTGCAAGTATGTGTAACATGTCCACTTCACTCATATCCGCCTTGTTGCCCATGCTTATGACAGCTGAGAATCCTATTCCCTGTGCACTTGCATCCTCTACAAGCGCAGCGCATATAGCACCGCTTTGAGAGATTAATGCAATCTCTCCAGATTTTGGAGTGATCTTTAGGAACGTTGAATTCATCATTGTCTTTGGATCAAGGTTCATCACACCAAGACAGTTTGGTCCAACTAGACTCATGTTGTATTTTTTTGCAATCTCTTTTAATTTTAATTCTAATTTTTTACCTTCTTCGTCCACCTCTTTGAATCCGGCAGTAATTACAATGACCCCTTTGATACCTTTTTTTCCGCATTCTTCAAGCACTAGTGGAACTATGGTATTTTTTGTAACAACAACTGCAAGGTCTATCTTTTTTGGAACATCTAGAACGGATTTGTATGCTTTTATGCCGAATACTTTGGGTCTACTAGGGCTTATTGGGTATATGGGTCCTTTGTATCCTTTTATGATATTGTTTGTGATCGCTCTACCTACACTACCTTTCTTGTCAGATGCACCTACCACGGCTATTGATTTTGGTGAGAGGATCGCAGTAGACATTACATAGTTCACATCTAATTTCCATAATAATCTAACCATAATGATCGCATCTGTGCTTAATTCAGATCTAAAAGATTGGGGAACCATAAACAGAATAATTATCAAAATTGGTCAGTCTTTGAAGAGCCTGTAGAGTTGTGTTATTTTCTTTTAAACAACCCTGTTATCTTTGCAGCTATATTTGCCACCGTAAAGTATACTGCCGTAGAACACAGATGGGATATAACAGATGCCATATATGGATCGTATCCTAGTTCTAAAAGATAATAATGTGTTGTCCATCTCATAACCGCATAGACTATTTCTGCTATGCCCATAGACGTTACAAGTTTTAGAATATCTCTTCGTATCGAATCTTTGTATGCATTGTGGCGTAATAGAAAATACACGAATGAAAACACCCCGATATACGTTGTATAGTCAGCTGCCACTGTTACGGTGGCGTTTATGTGATGTTCTTCATCAGATGCATAATGTGAGATTACCGTTGTCAATATAAAAGAAGCCACAAAACCAACAAACATACTGGCGTTGAATATTGTGGTTTTGTTCCATCTTGACGCATTGGTAATTCTCAATATTGTATTTTTTTATGAATTGTTTATTTTTGTTTGTTGACAAACGCAGTCATAAGATTTTTGCGATCTTCGTGTGTAAAGCAGTTACGCCATGCCAAAAGTTCTAAACCAAGTCCGGTCTCTAGATCGGCATTTCTTCCATGGTTTATTGCAGTCTTTGACATCTGGACTCCAATTGCAGAGTTTTTAGCTATGGCCTTTGCCATGTTTGTCGCCTCTTCCATGAGCGATTCATGTGGATATACATGGTTTACAAGTCCAATCTCTTTGGCTTCTATAGCTTTGATTATTTTTCCAGTATAGACAAGTTCTTTTGCTTTTGCAATACCTATAATTCTCATCAAACGTTGTGTTCCTCCCCATCCTGGTGGAATTCCTATGGTAACTTCTTGGTTGTCCCATTCTTGCAGTATCTGCTGCAAGTCGTATGTCACAAGAGAGTGCAAGCTCGCACCCACCTCCCAATGCAAAACCGTTTACTGCCGCAATGGTAGGCTGTTTTACTGTCTCAACGGTAGCAGTTACCCAGCTGTCCAAGTTTTGCATATTGGACGGATTCATCTGGTGTGATCTCTGACATGTATTCAATGTCAGCTCCAGCAGAGAATGCTTTTTCTCCAGCTCCAGTTATGATGATTACTTTGACATCATCGTTTGATCCTAAATCTTTGAAAATATCCACAATTTCCTTTGCTACTTTTGTATTCATGGCATTTAGTTTTTCTGGACGGTTGATTGTTACAGTACAGATGCCTTCTGATATGGATGATGTTATGAGTGACACTAGCAATTACGATTATTATGTTATTCATAAATGTTATCAAATTATATTATAATTCTAACTATGTTTGAAAATCTTTGTTGTTTTTGAACTGTGTTTTAGATAAATATCCTTGCCTGATCTTACGGTTCCTATTCGAGTCAAAGAAACTCTATGTTTTATGGCCAAACGATGTATAATTGACCATTGTTTTTGTGGTACTGTAAAGACAAGCTCATACTCTTCTCCACCGTAAAATAATAGATCATTTGATTTTACCCGGTATTTTTTTGCAAATTCTACAAGACCTAGAGGTGTTGGAATCTTTTCTAACAAGAATTGTTTTCCACTTGCTTGTGCTAGTTCATATAATGATTCAGCTAGTCCATCGCTAGAGTCGATAGAGGAGCTAAAGTGTTTGGATGCAGCAATACCAAACTCTAGTCTTGCATTTGGAGTACAAAATGCCTTTTTTGCGCGGATTTCAAATAATCCTATGGGTTTTTTTCTAGAAAGAGCTAGATGTAATCCAGCTGCAGAATAGCCAAACCATCCAGTGGCAAATATTCCATCTCCAATTTTAGCGCCGTCTCGTCCAACCGGATTCTTTGAATATCCAAACAAACAGACACTTATCGAGAGCTCGCCAAAGCTTGTATCGCCTCCGAGTATTTTCAAATCAAATTTTTTTGCTGCAGATGCAATTCCAGATGCTAGATCCCTTGTGGATTTTACAGTAAAAGAAGATGGTATTGTGATGGTGACGACTCCAAACTGTGGTTTTATCCCTTTTGCTGCAAAATCACTAACGCATGCAACAACACTCTTTCTAGCCGCATCATACAATCGCATTCCCTTTGGAATATCAGATGATGCAGTTATCGTATCAATTGCTACTGTAAGACCTTTTCCATCTATGAGTGCATACTCTGTATCGTTTCTTAGTGTACGAACTTTGAATGCATCTCGCATAATTCTTGTTATAGTATTCTCATCAAGTGCCAACTGCATCAAGCACCATCCTTTTGACTTTGGATACAAGTTTTATCGATCTGTTCACATCAAGAGATTCTGCAGATACGCGTATGACATCTTCAGTGTTGGATCTGCGCACTAGTATCCAGCTGTTCTCATCGACCATTACCTTTATTCCATCTAATGTTACAATTTGTCCATACTGTTTTTCCATCATAGTTGCAACTTTTTCAAGCACAAGATTATGTAATGATGATTTTACTTTTACTTTTTCTCTAGACTGACTGTACTTTGATACCATACTCAATGTGGAATACATATCTTTATCATCCATAGTTGCAATAAAACCTGCAGTTAGTATGCCGTCTCGACAATAATTAAACTCTGGAAGAATAAATCCTCCACTACTACCTTCTCCACCCGCTTGCGCGCTAGTCTGCATCATCTCTTCGACTACGTTGGCTTCACCTACTTTTGATCGTGTTACGCTAGCGCCTCTATCAAGGATGATTTTTTCAACTGCGATGCTTGTATCTATGCTCAATACGAATTTTGTTATTCCTAAATCTAGTGCTTTTACAACGCCTAGTGCGAGTGTAGCATCAGGAGATTGTTTTTTTCCGTCAACTGCAAGCACCATTCTGTCTCCGTCAAGATCAAAGGCAAATCCCATTCCGTATTTAGAGCTAGCATCCACAAGCTCTGTAAGTGGTTCTACTGTAGGATCTGGACCGCGTGTTGATTTAGAAAGATTTGTGTTTATTGTATGCACTTTGCATCCCAATGCATTCAACAGTTCTGGAGCAGTATTTACTGCAGCACCTCCTCCGATATCAACTATGACTTTGTTGTTACATTTTCTGCCAACCAATGCAGCAGCACTATCCACATACGAGGATTCAAATGGTAATTCGGTACCGTGTTTTGTTTTTGGTAGGTCTTGTTTTGTCTGTATAGTGTGTAGCTGTTCTTGATTTATGCCTCGTCCGTTGACTATGAATTTCAAACCATTCCATTCAAGAGGATTGTGTGAGGAGGTAACTATTACTCCAGCACCATGTTTTTTTGCTTCCCAAAACACCACAGGAGTTGGAGCAATTCCCAAATCCAACACATTCGTGCCGTTTTGTAATATAGAAGCACATGCTACTTCTTTTAACATCATACCACTTGGTCGTGTATCACGTGCCATCACACATTCAGAATCTATCAGTGCACAAAAATTATTGCAAAAATTTATCACGTCAGGTATCAAAAGATCGTCGCCGACGATTCCACGGATTCCCGATATGGTTTTTTTCATTCGATTTTATCCACAAAGGTTTTTTATAAACTCTAACCGACTTTGGTTGCGCCTCGATAGCTCAGCCCGGTAGAGCGAACGCCTCGTAAGCGTTAGGTCGTGGGTTCAGATCCCACTCGAGGCTTGTACAATATAGGGCATATTTTGGGAAAACTTAGTCGGCTTCAATATCTGTCTGGAGATCTTTACCAAGACCTACCCACCATTCTTTAGAATTGTCAGTGTTCACTGTAATTTATTCAGATTTATTCCTTTATAGATCTGTCGATACGATCTCAGCTGACAAAAATAGACTGTATTTTCATTTTATAAAATATTCATTACGATTATTCGGATTTAGCAACTTTTGATCGCTGTCTTTTTCGGTATAAGATGATACACAATGCACCACCAGCGCACACCCAAAAGATCGGCCAACCAAATTCAGATTTTTGTGGAATCAGTGTCGTAAATGCCAAGATTGTGCCACCAATTAGTGCAAATCCCACCAATTCAAGAGCTTTGATCATATCCGTATCTAGTACGTATATACTAAAAAGTTATATCTTTTTTCTACATACAAGATTTATGGGAAAATATGCTATGGTTGTACTAGCTTTTCTAATAGCAGGTATGATAATAGCATCCACTTCAAAGCCATTTAACCATTCGATGTTTTATTCAATGCTTGTAGGTGCTGTTGGCATCATAGGCTATACTACATGGCACAACAGAAAAGAGCATCAACGTATAAGAAGAGAAAGGCGCAGATCAAAGAAATAGATTACATCTCGAGTCCAAAAGACTCTGCAATGTCAACAAATTTTTCATATTGTTCTAGATATGTGGAACCGCGCTCTGTTATCACAAAAGTATTTTTGCCATCATATGTAATCTTTGTCAAAAGACCTGCTCCGATCAAATTTGTGGTAAGCTTTGAGAGACGTGAATGTGACAGATTTGCTTTAACAAGAAGCGTCGTCGGTTTTATTCCATCCATGCCAGAATTTTTTGTCAGAGACAAGAGATCTGCAACTATCATCATATGAGTACGATTTGCCATGCATACACATTAACAATCATTACTAATATACCTAGTGCTGTACATGATGGAATATTGGTTAGTAAGAGTTCCATCATATGGAGAGATGATGTGCTTGGTGTGGCCTATAGATACTATGATCTAAGGATGAATGTAGTTCCATTATATAATGATATGAACAAAGTTACCGATCTGTGGAACAATACATGCAATTGGTGGGTCGAGCACAGTATAAGAGTAAGATTTATCGAATCTGGAGAAAAATATTGGTTTGCCATAGGTGCCGAGTCCACAAGACCTGACAATAACATTTTTTTATGTAAAGAACTTGAGATCTCAAAAAACTATGAACGATTCAAAAAAGGTCATGACGGAGAAGCATACTTTCGTCTTGGTGCATACGAAAAAAAATATTTCAAAGATTCAAAAGATGATGCAGTATGTAATTGTGGACATGAACAAATAGACCACGATGAAGACGAATATTCATGTCTATATGAAGATTGTAAATGTAAAAAATTTGTTAGCTTTCAAGTAAGATTACACAAGCGAAAGAAAACTGTCACAGATATAAAATTCCTCCAAGAAGATAAAGCAAAAGACGATCCACTTGCGTGGAATTGTCTACACTCTAAAAAATATTCATCTAGTAAAGATATCTAGACACGGATGTGATCTCCAGGGTAATGATCATATATCATTTTTGAATAACACTTGCTGCACAATGGTCCTTTGATATTCCACTGCTCCATAGGCATATATTTTTGCAAAATCGACATGCTACATAGCGTACATTTTTCGGTCATTAAAGCCGTATTTCTAGTTCATATATAAAAATGATCAGAGCAAAAATTTATTGTTAAATAATAGTTCTATTTTCATTAATTTTGGTAGTGTGTCCGACCTGTGTAAATCTCCTGCAAGTTTTTTACTCAGTCAGACGCCTGCCATTTTTTAAATTTGTAAAGGTGAGAGAGGGAGTCGAACCCCCTTGGATAAGCTTTGCAGGCTCACGCATGACCGTTCTGCCACCTCACCGGAGTCTCTAGGTCAGCTTTACAATTAAACCGTTATGTTTTCAGAATTGTCTTTGAGGCAAGTTTAACGTCTTCGGATTTTATAGTTCTACGGCCTGCATGTTTGCATAAATCCACTGCGCTTTTTGCAACGGCCGCTGCCACATCTTCGGTTACACGACGTAGCTCTTCAGCAGATTCTTCGCTTATGCGATGGGCTCCAGATTTTTTGAGTAGTCGATACATGGGTAGCAGACCAAGTTCTGAGGACTTCATAACAAAATAATGCAACATGTATGTTAAAAATCAAAATATAAAAAAATGCGACAAATAAGGCGATTTATACAGACCACGGATATAGATACAAAACGTATGATCTCTAATGTACACTTGTATGATACTCATATACATCTGACCGATCCAGAATATACTCCATACATGGATACAATAGTACGCGGCATGTCAAAAACACATACTGTTGCCTGTTGTGTTTCCATGGACGAATCTGACTCGGAGCAAACTCTCAATCTTGCAGATAAATATGATTCAATACTTGCATTTGTTGGCATTCATCCAGAAAAGGCAGTAGGAGGATGCGGTGAACTTTTACGTATCATTGACGAGAATGCAAAACATATCAGTGGAATAGGTGAGATCGGTCTTGACCCTACGTTGGCCAAAGATAGAACAGAGTATAATGAACAAATGCGAATTTTTGACGAGTTGTTAGAGGCTGCTGAAAAACACCGTAAACCGATCTCCATTCATTCAAGAAAGAGTGTAGATGATGTGTTGGATGCACTCTCTACACATTCGATACATTCTGCATGCTTGCACTGGTATGATGGAAACAAAAAACAGCTTCGGCGTGCAGTGGATGAGGGATTGTACCTTGGATATGGTCCGGTCATGGTGTATGCAAATGATAAAAAGAGTCTACTTGAAAAAACACCAAGAGATCAGATACTTGTGGAAACAGACGGTCCAGTCAGATTTTCTAGGTGTTTTGGTATGAGATCTGCTCAAGTCTCGTTTATTCCAAGTGTCATATACGCTGCATCGCAGGTTTTGGATCAAACATATACAGAGACAGAACAGATTGTACAGAAAAACTCTGAACGTTTTTTGGGTCTAGGCGTATAGCTTTAAAACACCCAACGGTTGCATGACATTTGTGGATAGGATAAGAAAAATCTCCAATAAAGTATTGGAAGAAAACAGGTCAAATTTTGGCATAAACTTTGATGAAAACAAAGTTGCCCTCGAGTCATTATCTATTATACGCTCAAAAAGTCTCAAAAACAAAATTACTGGACACATAACAAGATCGATTAAAAAGGAAATATATGAAAAAGAAGAAAAAGCAAAACGCGAAAAGATAGCCACAGAAAAACCCAAAGCTGTATCAAAAAGCCAAACCGAAGAAGAATAGAATCTTTACTGTATATCCAAAGATTAATTTTAATCTAAAAATACATTATCGCATGATAACCGTAAAGATGTTAGGTGGAGCAAAAAAAGCCTTTGGTACAGACAGTATGCAAGTGGATAGAGATGATATTACCGTTGCAGAACTGTTGAACGTTTTAGATGGACTCAAATCAGATAGTTCAGATGGCATAGAACCAAAAAACACTTTGGTGGCAATAAATGGGGCAGAGATCTCTTCTTCGGGCGGAGTAAATGCAAGAGTTTGCAGTGGCGATGTTGTGAGTATCATACCAGTAGTTCATGGAGGTGAGACAAAACTACGACATACCGTATTTGAAATAAAAGGGATGCATTTAGAGGCATATTGGATTGGACGCATAAAGGGGGATGCTGGAACATATATTGACAGACTGCGTACAGATTTTCCAAGACTTGTCATACAGGCAGTTGCATCTAGATGCGTGCTTGGACCATCACACATTGAAAAGATTGCCGCGATATCATTAAGAGCATACAAAAAAGATCTTTTGTTGTCAAAAAAACTAGAGATCGATATGTTACTTCGATTTGCTGGAACCACACAGATTTCTAAAGCGATAAAACGTGTAGGTGCAAAATCTGGCCTCGGATTCGTATTATTGGTCATAGGTTCAGTAGCACAATGCAAAAAGCTATACTCCAAGATTGACAGTGAAGAGATTGGATGCCCCATACCCACACATGCTGAGATTGCAAAGATGTTTGGTATAGATAAAAAGGAAGAGGATGCATGCAGTGGTGGGTTGGAAGATGTGCTTGTAGAACGTGCTGCTATTCTAGTCTAACTCTAGGCGTTTTTGTCTGCTTACACTAAGTATAGCTGGTGCACGCATTACTGAAATACCAGTTCTTGTTCCAAGTATTTGGATTAAAACTATGGCCTCGGAATTTTCTAGTGATACTTTATTTGGTATTTTTTCTGCAATAGCTGAAATAAGATCACGTGAAGAGAGTATAGAATTACGTTTTTCTATAGTGATACGGTAAGAGAGTTTGTTGGGCAAAAGTTTTTCCGACATTTGGAGTACTTTGGATACAATTTCATCTTTATTGGATTCTATCCATTGCAGAATTGGAATTACACGCATTACATAACGCACCAACCACGGTTCATCGTCTATGAGATCACGCATATTCTCCACTATCTTTTGTGGATCTAGTTCTGTATCTACTGTTATTATTCCAGACATTGACGTTGTATGTGCTATTGCAGATTTATCTCCCATCTGTTCAAGTGTTTTTTCAATCTCATCGCACGCATCAGGTTCAAAATGCCTTGCACATGTGACAATCAGTCCTCCCATGTACTGTACACCTCTTTTTCTAGAACTGGACCTTTACGTAGTATATGCAGTTTATCTCTAGCAACATCAATTATAGTAGATTCGATTCCTCCTTTCACAGTTCCCCCATCAAGACCCACGTCAGCATCTAGATTAGAGCATTGTTCATAGTTGATAGCCGATGGACTACCTGAAATATTTGCACTAGTGCATGCAAGTGGTCCACATGCTGCAAGAACAGATCTTGCACATTCTCCAGATGGAACTCTGACTGCAATTGTATCTACAAGATCCATAGCTTTTGCTATATCTTTATCCAAAAGTTTCACCACCATTGTTATAGGTCCAGGCCAGAATTTTTCTGCCATTTTTTTATGTCTTGAATCAAACTTGCAAAAGTTTTCAAGATCTTTATACGAATCAGCTAATACTGGCAGATGTTTGGTCGCAGACCTACCTTTTATTTTGTATACACGCCTTATGGCATTTTTTTCATATGGACTACATGCGATACCATATACTGTATCGGTTGGAAATATTATCACTCCACCAAAAGAGATAGCCTTGTGTGCTTTATTTACACCGTCGATTCCACATGTACAAACAGTTTGTGCCACACAAACAACGCATATAGTTTTAATATAAAACCGTTCAGAGGTATATATGGAATTAGACTCTGAACAGCAAGAAGGAAACGAATTTGAGGATGATTTTATAGATGACGGATTTTAAATGGCCATTCCATAGTCTTCAGCAAAGCTGTTAAATTTTTGATATTCAACTAGAAATTCTTTACCTATTCCACTTACTTTGTATCTACACGCGCCTCCCGAGTCAGTCTGTTCAAGCAGTCCTTGCGAAACTAACGTATAAAGTATTCTAGATATGCGTGTATATGGTATGTTTGCACGTCTTACAAGTAGCGTAACTCCCACGCCATGTTCATCTTGCATCTGATCGCGTGCAGTAAACAAAATATCCCCCACTACTCGCATCTGGGATCTATGCTCTGTCATTATATACAATATGTGTGGTCTTTGAATGTGTATTATAGGATAATATCAAATATACAAAAAAGATAAAAAAATTTGACGTGTGTGCCTAACCAGATTTATTCATGCTTACCCTACGAAGAGAGACACGACCTACTGGTATAAAGAGGGATATTAGACCTGCAATCTTGATTAGTACTGAGATGTTGTAAAGAGATGATTCTGGAAAGAGAACTGAATACCACGCGATAAACTCTCCAAACGCTAGCATTGTAAGTCCGCCAGCTACAAAAAATACACTCTTTTTTTTCGTATTTGCATATGAGAGTATAGTTTCTATAGCTCCATATACTAAGAATATGAACGAGACCGAACGTAGCACATGTTCTATATGCGTTCCTGATATCAATAGTGGAAATGCAGCAACGGAACGAAGTGCACGATTTTTTGGAAAAAATAACTTTATTCCATGAGAGAATGCTATAAAAAAATATCCGATTGTTTGTACTGCAATTCCAAGTGTCTGCACAGATCTATCAATATGATCTTGATGCAACAATAGATCTTTGAAAAGATATCCCATCCAAATTATAAAAAATCCTATGCCAATTGACAAAAACGCTATTGACATACGAAAGAGAACTGGACTGCCTGTGTTTTTGTATCCGAAAAATGACACGAGTCCAACGCTTATTCCCACTAGGAATCCGATCATATTTAATATGTTCTCTAAAAGATATTCCATTATGATGGACGATATTTTGAGAATTATTTTAACATGACGTCATGTTGTCTTTGTGATAAAATTCATTATTCTTCCGTATATGATATGATATGAATAGGTCAAGTTAAAATTAAACAAAACTCGTTGAAGTCTACGCTCATACGTGATGCCATCATTATTGCGGATTTTATCTAATCCCAATCATCCAAAGTTCCAGCAGTCTGTCCCTGTGTGGTTCCAGTATAATCGCCTAGTATATCCGAATATGCTGGATCCTCGTGTGCGATCATTCTTACGTATTCACCATAACTTATCTTTAAACTGCAAAAGCTACATTTGACGCTGGAAAAATTCTGATCCAACTCGGCATTTTTTTTGCATTTAGGGCATTTTATTAGCACACACAGTATAAAGTAGAGCTAGTATTAGATTTGTTGCAAAAAGATATTTTAGTGCATAATTTAACTCTCATATATTGCCTAGAATATGTACAAAATGTAAAGCCGAAATATCAGATGATCAGGAATTAGATCATAGGGCTAATTCATATCCGTGTTGTATGAAATGTTGGGCAGAATGGATGGAATATCGTGTGATGGTAATGAATGAGATGAGACTCGACATGTCCATGGCAGATCACCGCAAAGTACTCAAAAAACAAGAGAAGATATTTGTTGGTGTGCTAGATCCTGATGGCAACGTTCCCGACTTTATCGATAAAGATAACCGCAATCCAGATGCCTAAAGTTTAAGATATTTTTTTGCACTATCTGGAATTACAAGTAGAATTTTTCTTTTCTCATCTTCTCCAATACGTTCGATGGCGCTAGATACAGAAGATGCAATGACTGCTTTTGTATCATCTGGTAGAGAGAGAAAAATCTCCATTAGACCATCTAGATGAAATTTTGCAAGATGTTGTAGATTTGCTGCTGCCTTTATCGTATATGCACCAAAAAGCTCAATTTGATGTTCTCTAGGCAATTCTGCCATTACGCGTAACCACGTTTCAAAGAGTTTTGCAAAATTTTCAAATGGAATATCAGATCCAGCTTTAAGAGCATTGTTCACAATGCTGTCTTTTTCTGCTTGATCTAGTGTATAAAATTCAATTAAGCGTTTTTTGAGCATTGGTTTACGCAGAAAATCTGGCAAATTTGCCAAGGCTACAATGATGTTTCCAGCATAATTTTCCTCTGTCATACATACTGCCACATAAGGTAAGCGATTAAACGTTCCCTTATCTTAAAATATTGCACGCTACACACGAACTTTGTGCCGACAACAGTTGTAGTTGGGGGATTTTTTGGAGACGAAGGAAAAGGCAAAATTATATCCCATTTGGTATTGGCAGATTCTCCACATATAGTAGTACGTGGTGGAGCAGGGCCCAATGCAGGACACACGATAAAACACGAAGGGAGAACATTCAAGGTAAGAATGCTCCCAAGCGGTTTTCTAAACAAATCATCAGATATAATGATAGGGCCTGGGGTAGTTGTAGATCCAGACGTACTTTTTAAAGAGATTGCAAGTATTGGAGCAGAAGATAGAACGTACATTGATGCCAACTGTGGCATTATAGAAGATGTCCATAAATCTAAAGATACCCAAGGGCAACTAAAAGAAAAGATAGGTAGTACTGGTTCAGGAACAGGTCCTGCTAATGCGGCACGAGCCATGAGAGTTTTAAAGATGGCAGAACAGTTTGAACCACTGAAAAAATACATAATCGATGTGCCTGCAAGAATAAACAAATCTCTTGACAAAAATGAGAATGTTCTTGTAGAAGGGACACAGGGAACGTTTCTTTCACTGTGGCATGGTACCTATCCATATGTTACATCAAAGGACGTGACTGCCTCTGGAATATGTGCCGATGTAGGTATCGGACCTACTAGGGTTGATGAAGTAATGGTCATCTTCAAATCATACGTAACTAGGGTAGGTACTGGTCCCCTAGAAGGTGAGTTGAGTGAGGAAGAGATTAGCAAGCGTCGATGGGGTGAATTTGGCACGGTAACTGGTAGAGCTAGGCGCGCAGCAGAGTTTAATTTTGATCTAGCAAAGCGCGCAGTCATGTTAAATGGAGCCACGCAGATAGCCATAACAAAGATGGATGTACTCTTTCCCGAGTGTGCACACATTAATGACTATGCAAGTATGCCACAGAGTGTAAAAAATTTCATAGAGAATATAGAAGAAAAACTACGCGTGCCTGTTACACTTGTAGGCACAGGTCCATCCTCTATCGATATTGTTGACAGACGTGATACATTATAGAGATGTAATGGTTCTAGATATATAGTCCTAGTTACGCATGGGTTAGGTTTATTTGGTTTCATTTTATACACGTTTTGTGGAATCAACTTCTCATCCAAAATACATACAAGTTGAATCAAAGTTGGAATTTTCTCGTCTTGTATGTGCGCTAGAACGTATGCCAAGAGTATCATTTTTGCACGATCATGAGGGTACAAAGGTTCTCTCTGTGCAAATTGATCTGCTAAAAGAAAGACCAGTCATATACTATACACCAAACGATGATTCTGGACACTATCTGTGTTATGGCTTCAAATTTGGTAAAGAGGATACAGGAGTGGTTGAAAATACCAATGACAATAGCAAGTTGTATTCTCCGATAATAAAGATAAGAGATATGCCAAACATACTAAAAGATGGTAATGGTGAAGGTACAAGATATCATCCAGTAAGGCTCGAAGATATGGCAAGCCTAGCAAAACTGAGCTATGGATTAGACGAAGTTCCGTTCCCACTCTTTGCGTTTCCACATAATAAAAAATGGCTCATTGGTCTGTTTATGAATTTCAACGAGGATGGTCCATCGTACTTTTTGTATGTACAGATGGATAAAAAACCAAATATGCCATTCCTAAGATATTCATTAAACAATGGCAAGATGCCCGAGTTTGTAGAAAATCCAGACGGACATGGATATACATACATCAAAATAATAAAGTTAAAAGAGATGCACCCATTAGTTGACCACAGCCAGCTTCAAAACTAGAATTACTGCAGCTTCCGAGTTGCACGATTGTCTCATTCTTGCGTGTGATTATACTGTTGGTACTAGGGCAATAAAATCAAAGATCCAAAATACGATCAAATTGGTCAAAGATCACATATGCGCCATAAAAATAAATTTTCATCTGCTCTTGAGCATAAATCCATCTGAAATTATAGCGATAAACTCTGCTGCGCACAGATTTGGTGTGACTTGTATTGCAGACATAAAGCTAAACGACATTGGGAATACAAACACAGTCGCTCTAGACTGTCTAGAGAAGATGGGTTTTGATGCAGTGATTGCAAATCCAATAATGGGTAAAAAAGCACTTGCCACACTAACATTGCAAGCACATCGTCGCCACATGGGTGTAATATCATTGTGCCACATGAGCGCGCCTGAAGCCAAAGAGGCGTATGAGACTCCCGTAAAAGGGAACAAGCAGCTGTATGAGCTGTTTCTAAACTGGGCCGCATATGCAAAAGTAGACGGTATTATAGTAGGTGCCACATATCCAAAAATAATCAGCAATTGCAAGAAAAAATTTCCGCGTGTTGCCATATACTCTCCTGGAGTTGGAGTTCAAGGTGGTGATCCTCAAAAAGCTCTCAAATCTGGGACAAAATACATCATAACTGGTAGAAGTATCATAAATTCATCAAACCCCGTAAAAAAAGCTAAAATTATTCTAAATAGAGGATAATTTCTTGTTAGCACGGTACAAAACAAAGCGTGCGTTATCATATGTGAGTCTATTCAGGGCATCATCCATTCCCATCCATGCGTAATCTAGGTGTTCATCAGATATCACTATTTTTTTGGTTTTGGTGTTTGCAAGATAAAATACGACGCGTTTTTCTATCAATGTACCCTCGTGTTTGAATCGATAGTATATCTCATCCTCAAATCCATCCATAAGGACAAGATCACATATTCCAGTCTCTTCTTGTGTTTCTCTAATGACTGTATCTTTGAGTGTTTCGCCTGTCTCGATCTTGCCTTTTACAAAATCCCAGTGCCCACCAAGATACCTCAATAGTAGATATTCTCTTCCATCTAGCAGATCTCTGTATATGACAGCACCAGCAGAAGTTTGTTTGATCTGTTTCATTTTCCAAATCTCCTCCCTCTACTTTGATACATTTTAATCGATTCAACTAGATTCTTTTTTTCAAACTCTGGCCACAGCATATCTAAAAAGATCAGCTCGCTATATGCGCATTGCCACAGCAAAAATCCGCTGAGTCTTTTTTCTCCAGCAGTTCGAATTATCAGATCTGGTTGTGGATTTGGTAAGTTTGAAGTGTACAAGCAAGATTCTATAGCTTTTTCGTCAATATCTTCAATTGAAATATGACCATCTTTTATTTTACCACATAGTTTTTTTACTGCATGCACAATTTCATGGCGTCCACCATATGCTACAGCAAAATTGACATACTGTCCATCATAATCTGTTGTTGCTTTATCTAACTTTACAAACATTTTTTGTATTTTATCAGGTAAAAGAGTTGTATCACCTATGGCAGTTATACGCATTTTTCTCTTGTGAAGATTTGGATCAGAATATAATCGCTCAAGTCTCTCTTCCATCAGTTTGAATAGATCTTCAAGATAGTCACAGTTGCGCACGAGATTTTCAGTAGAGAGTACATACAAGGTAATCGCCTTTATATCAAGCTCATATGACCAATCAATCAATTTTTCCACCTTGTCTGCCCCGATCTTGTGTTCAATGCCCAAGAGGTTTTTACTCTTCATCCATCTGCGGTTACCATCTAAAATAAATCCCACATGCTTTGGCACTAACGAATTTGAGCCACTCGAGTTAAAGTCTGCCGACTCCATCAAAAATGACTCTTTTGACGTTTATTTAACAGATGGGAAAAGTCTACATATCTATATGTGTACGAGGGCTTCGGTACCGCTTGAAGAGGACGATAGCGGCGATCACTGTAGCTGTCAGACCTGCCACCAACGGCAATACTAACGTAAGTGTGCTATCATTGGTAATCAAAATATGTGCAAACTGTGCCAATGTCGGATATAGCGCAGCTAGGGCAATTATTCGAAGAGAGTCGTTTATCTGTCTCTGTACTCCACCAAGCCAATTACTAAGCAAAGTTCCAGCAAATAATGTTCCCAATCCAACCCACATTATGGGCAAAGCTCCAGATAGAAACTCTCCCACGATGACACCGTTAGCAAGAATATCTGATGGTGCAGAGATCTCAGACAAGTTTGCAACTGATAATCCAGCACCAAATGAAGAGATAATTAATACAATGCCAGCTATTACAGTAAATAATCGTATAAATCCTGACGGCGAAGGTTTTGTCCAGCTGGTCCACGCTTTGTCTATATCAAAAGCTCGTATGACAAACGCAGCTCCAAGTATACTTACTAGTACGGCAAAAATTTCTGCAGTATATCCAAATGCAGTTGCAATACCACCTATCAACAATAACATTCCTGGAACACCCAAAAAAAACTTTGAATATTTAGAATCATATGCTAACATTTTTACATATTTTGCAAATACAGCGTATGAATATTCTACCGTACGACTTACTTTCATTACCACACGTTGTACAGATACTATTGGGAGAACGTTCTGTATGATAGGGATTACCGACTCGTCATCTTCACCATCTGATACAATTATGGCACCTCCAGCATTGTATGTTTTAAGAACAGATTTTATCTCAGAAACAATCTTTTCGTCAGCTTGAACTCCTCTGTGTTCAACACCAGCTACTACAATTACCTGTACTGTATATCCTCTGCTGATCAGATCTTCGTATGTTTTTATCGCAGAAAATATTGCGTTTGAATCTGCATCTTCTGGATCTTCAAGAGCTAATTTTTGCGCAGCCTCAATGCATGCATTACGTCCCACAACCGGAGTTGCAAGTCCAGTTTTTTCTCCCACATCGTTATCTCTGTCAACACATATGACCAAAAGCTTGGCCAATTCTGTCTTTGTCTCCACTGTAGTCTCTCTTTGCAATACTGTAATAATATACAAAATAGCCTTTTAATGCTTACCTAATTGTTTTATGTCTAGGCGTCTGGGCGCATGGAATCTATCTCTAATGCCATCTCATCTACATGTTCGCGCACCATATATGCTGCCTCGATGGCATCATCTGCATTTTCTCCTTTGTTAATCCTCTCAGCAGCTGCTATCGTCTCACGTATGTATTCTACTGATCGCATTATCAAATCTATCTGTTTTTGATAGCTCTCTCCCCACTGCTCGGGTATGCCAACTTGCATAATCTGTATCATCTCCGAACGCAGTTGTGTGGAAGAAGCTTTTGCAGAATCAATATATTCATCAGCATCAAGCGTTCCAGATATGAGCATTTGGAAATTATTATCCACCACATCTGTCACACCACTGTTTATCTGTTGTACACGATCAAGATATGCGCCATAATCTGAAATGGCAATAGTGCTACCTGATGGAAGTATCCATATTAAAAAACTAGTCGCTGTAATTGCTCCCAAAATTACTGCGGTCATTATTATTCCTTTTTTAGAGGCCATGATAGCTGTTCTATAGTGTACATTATAACTGATGGTGTAATTTAGTTCAAAATACCGTAATTTTTCCAAAATTAATTCCTCGAGTATACATCGTATAGTTAAAAATTGTTTACAGTAATTAACTAAATAGAGCCATTATCATGCATTTGTCATGACAGAAGCATACTGCGTTAAATGCAGAAAAAAACAAGAGATAATGGATCCAGAGGAGACAAAGCTGAAAAACGGTCGTCCAGCGGTAAAAGGCAAATGTCCTGTTTGCAACACCAACGTCTTCCGTATAGGCAAACCATAAAATTTTTATTTTTTAAAGCCATATTTTTTATTCAAGTCTCATATGTACTATATTTTATTTTATTTTATTTTATCCTAAATCAAGATCGTTTTGTAATCCATATATGATAATTGATATATTTTTTCTCTAGGTAATTTAGATCGCATGTTAATTCATATATTGTACACATATGTGGATAATGCATGGTTAAATCTGAATATGAAAAACTGTTAAAACGAATAAGTGACAAGATCTCCGATGGCAGTACAAAAAACTCCATACGTTTTGAAATTCCTCCAGTTGACGTTGCATGGGAAGGACAAAAAACATTCTTGCGTAATTTTTCAGAATATCCAAAAATTTTGAGACGCGAACCAGACAAGATACTACAATATCTATCAAAAGAATTTGCAGTGCCTGCACAATTATTAGGAGAAAAGGCCATGTTTATAGGAAAACGCGATCCCGACGATTTTACTAGACTGTTCAACATATACATAGAAGATTATGTAAAATGCCCCGTATGTGGAAGCCCCGATACAAAAATAGAAAAAGAAAATAGAATATCTTTTCTTATTTGTGAAGCGTGTGGTGCAAAATCTACAATGAAAGGCAAATACACATGAATGTAAAATTTTCTATTAAAGTTGTAAACCATCAAGGCAGTGCAATGTTAAATATATGCGATGCCGATCTGCTTGGATGTAATGTAAGTGATAAAGAACATGTGATAAATATTAGCAAAAATTATTACGGTGAAAAAATAATTAATAAATCCGAAGCAGAAAATCTTTTACGAGAATCCACAATAATCAACATGGTAGGAAAAGAAACTATATCTACGGCAGTCAAGATCGGAATCGGTGTAGAACAAGGCATCAAAACTATAAACGGTGTACCATTTCTCATAGTTTTCAAATAACAAGCATCACAGTTATATACAAAAAATCTACCTGTTATTTATGGGAAAAAGAAAAGTACTCAATGAAAGTGCGTTAAAAGAGATTCGGCTTCCCGAAGAAGGCGAGCTTTTAGGACGCGTAATCAAGCTTTTAGGTAGTGATCAGGTTCTAGTAAAATGTACAGATGGTATTACACGAAGAGGAAGAATACGTGGAAAATTAAAACGCCGCATTTGGATACGCGATAATGACATTGTGATTATAGCTCCATGGGATTTTAAAAAAGACGAACGTGGAGATATCGTATGGCGTTTTACACTGCCGCAGGTAGATTGGCTCAAAAACGGCAATCACATTGCACGAGATTTTTGAGGACTCGATGGATAAGATAATGTCCGCATCATACGAATTGGACAGTAAAACATCTTCAAAGATCAAAGCAAAGATTGCAAAGTCATCTAGTCATAAACTCTTTGATGGATTCAAAGGAGATAAGACGATAAATGAGGTATTAGACAAACCTGCCATTATGACCGTATATGGTATGATAAAGTCGGGCATCATATCCTACGTCAACGGTGCTGTAAGCGCTGGAAAAGAATCAGTGGTATTTTGGGCAGTAGATGGAAAAGGCGTCGATATAGCACTCAAAATACATCTAGTTACAACAACGAATTTCAAAAATCGTATGTCATACATAGATGGCGACCACAGATTTGGAAAGATAAAAAAAGGAACACGTAATATGGTAAACTTGTGGGCACGAAAAGAGTTTACAAACATGGTACTATGCTATAATAAAGGAATTCACGTTCCAGAGCCAATTCAAATTTCAAAAAATGTAATTGCATCACGTTTTATAGGATCCAAAGGTTTACCTCAAAAAACCCTACATACATCACAAATATCAAACAAAGATTATGTTGAGACTGTATCCATTATAAAAAAAATGTATTTAAAAGCTGGACTAGTACATGGAGATCTGTCAGAATACAATATATTCAAAGATCCATCAGGTTTGATAGTATTTGATTTAGGATCTGGAGTTAACAAAAAACATCCTAATGCGTTGGGATTTCTCAAGAGAGATATTAATAATATAACAAGATTTTTTGTAAAAAGAGGATTGATAGTAAAAAACCCCATTGATGTATTAAAGGAAGTGATTGAATGAGTTACGAAGACACTATAAAAATACCATCAAAACGCATTGCCGTTCTAATAGGCAAAGAGGGTAAAGTAAAATCACATATTGAGGAGATGTGTTCTGTAAAAATTGACATAAACAGTGATACCGGAGAGATTGCACTATATACAAAATCTAGTATGGATGCTATACTTCCTTTCAAAGCTGCAGAGATTATCTCAGCTATTGGCAGAGGATTTTCTCCTAAAAATGCACTTGAATTGTTAAAAGGGCAAAATGCACTATACATTATAGACATACGTGAATTTTCAGGTAAATCCCCAAAGCAAATAGAACGTGTAAGAGCTAGGCTGATAGGAGAAGGGGGCAAAGCTAGAAGAACTCTTGAAAATTTAAGCGATGCCAAACTGTCAATATATGGCAAAACCGTCGCCATAATATGCGATGCATCTAAAATTAGACATGTCACAAAGGCCGTACTGGCATTGTGTTCTGGCAGTATGCACGGTTCTGTTTATAATAAACTGGAATCTTCAAGACGACGTATAAAATATGAAAGGATGGTTTTATGGGAAGGGCAAAATGTCCACAATTAAGGAAAATTTCAACCAAATATCTCCTAGTGAGTTTTTTTACAGAAACAGAGATTTAGCAGGATTTAGCAATCCCACAAGATCTCTATACACTGCGGTAAGAGAATTTGTTGAAAACGCACTTGACGCATGCGATCAGCAAGGCATACTACCAAACGTACATCTTACGATTAAAGCAGTAGATCCTGAAAAACCAGATCCAAAGGCGTACATATTATCCGTAAAAGACAACGGTCCTGGTATAGAATCCAAACACATTCCTAGGGCATTTGGCACCGTTTTGTATGGATCAAAGTTTGGGTTGAAACAGGCAAGAGGTATGTTTGGTCTTGGAGCAACCATGGCAATACTTTATGGACAAATTACTACAAACAAGCCAGTAACAGTACGTAGTTCCATAGATGGTCAAACGCAAGATGCATACGAGATGCTTTTGGATATACAGAAAAACAAGCCAGTAATTCTAAAACACGATACAAAACCAATTTCAAAAAAAGGTCTTACCGTGAGTATCTATCTAGAAGGTGATTATACAAAGGCAGGTGTAAAAATTAGAGAGTACATGTATCAAACCTCCCTCATTACCCCATACGCAACTATAACTTTTGATGACCCAAAAGGCGAGAATTTCAAATATAATAGAATAATTAATGAGATGCCAAAACCTCCCACCATAATCAATCCACATCCATATGGTATCGATGTAGAGACAATACGACGTATGATAACAGAGAGCACATTTCACATACCTAGCTTTGATGATGCAACGATGATAAAAGTTCTAAAAGAGATTGGCATGTCAAAATCAAACCCGACACTGCAAGGTGTACTTTTAAAAGCTTCAAAAAAATGGTCTAGCATAACCAAACAATCTAAAGTCATAATAGCCCTTATGGCACAGATAAAAGTCGATGTTAATACCATCTCCAAGATAAAAATTGAGGATATAGACTTGATAAACAAAAAAATCACCTATTGGGATTTTGGAAGATCAAAATCAATTATGGTCGACATGGTAGAAGATATCTATTACAAACATGTAGCAAGTATTGTACATGGTGAAACACTTTCGACGTTTCTTACCAAGAGATTTCAGAGAGTGGGGCCTACAACTGCGGTGAAATTTGCAAAATTTGCAGGATTCAAACCAGAAAAGAGGCTTGGAACCATGACAAATCAGGAATTGGTAAAATTAAGTGATGCATTACAAAAATACACCGATTTTTTGGCGCCAGATCCAAGCTGTCTAGCTCCTCTTGGCGACAAACCACTTGAAAAAGGTGTCAACAAGTTTTTCACTCCTGATTTTGTTGCCGTGCTGCAACGTTCAGCTTCGGCCTATTCTGGATTTCCATTTGTAATAGAGATGGCCATAGCATATGGCGGAGGCATTACTTCAGGTGGCACAAAGGTGTATAGATTTGCCAACCGTATACCGTTACTGTATGATGAGGGTAGTGATGTTGTGTTAAAAGTAATTCACGAGATGGATCTAAAAAGATACAAAGTAGGAAATGAGGCTCCTCTAGTTTTAGTATCACACATCTGTTCTACTCGTATTCCTTACAAGACCGTGGGCAAAGAAAATGTGGCAGATCGACAGGAGATAGAACGTGAGTTAAGACTTGCGTTACAGTATCTGTTACGCAAGCTTGCATCATATATGCAAAAAAGAGGTAGGGCTGATGCAGAAAAAAAGAGAGCAAGTCTTTATTCAAAATATTTACCACTGATAGCCCAATTTTGCACCGAATTGGCAGGTAAGAAAAAAGAACCCAATCTTGAAAATATACTAGCTGTTGGAAACACCGAGGGAATAAATGAAAAGTAAGAATAGTGGTAAAAAATCCACATCAAAAAGGTCATCTTCAAAGAAGAATAAAATCAAAAGTGTAAAGAGTACTGGTAAAATTCAAAATGCCATCAAAGTAATGAGTGCAAAGGAGAAACAACAGATGATACTAAACGAGTTAAAGATCAAAGGCGAGATAATATACGAGGATCTAATCAAGGGCAGATTTCCTAACGTGTTAATTCCAAGCAGATCTGTAAGTAACATAGTATATGATGAGACGCTCAGACAGTATATACTAGGAAATGCTGCAGCATTACGTAATTCAAAAAATACTTCACAGCTTCGTTCGTTTACACAGCTCGTTTGGCTTGCGTTCTTTGCCAACAGGTTGACAAATGAGAAAAAATCATCTACACTCAGGGATGTGTATTATTCGTCTCAGGCATTCGCAGTGGATTTTGAAGACCAGTCAGAATCAGATAACATTATAGTGGATTTTGAGGCGGTCATGTCTCGTCCTAGGGAAGATTTTCATGTGTTTCCAGAAGAACGAAGTAGTGTTTTTGGGGATCTCAACATAGAGTATACGGTTCCAGGTTATGAGGGCAAAAAGATGAATCTTGCAAACCATCCAGACGGTTATGCCATAGGTCCAAGTCTTACCAGTGCTCAGCTGGTAGACACTAGTGCCGATATGGTTATTGCTGTGGAAAAAGGTGGTTTGTTTACTAGATTTATAGAAGAACAAGTTGATAAGAAATTCAAATCTATAATTGTTGATACTGGTGGTCAAGCTCCACGTTCAACTCGCACTCTCTTAAAACGACTCAACACCGAACTTGGTCTCCCAGTAATCATACTTACTGATGGAGACGTATATGGAGAACACATAGCTATGGTCATAAAGTCTGGATCTGCAAACGCTGCACATCTTCGAGATCTTACTGTACCTGACGCCAAATGGGTCGGCGTGTGGGCATCCGATATTGAAAAATACAAATTGCCGACCATACCTATGACAGAAGCGGACATAAAAAGATGTCATGATCTAAAAAAAGATCCTAGATATCAAAAGGGAATATGGAAAAAAGAGCTAGATGAGTTTCTAAAGATAAAACGTAAAGCAGAACTAGAAGCTTTTTCAAAATATGGATTGACTAACATTACAGACAAATATCTTCCTCAAAAGTTAGAGATTGCAAAGAGCCTATGATCGTTTTATTCTAAGTGTCAAGACGCCATTTTTATACTTAAAGTCAGAGAGTTCACCTAAATGTTCCATCGGAATTTCTTTGGAAAAATTAGAGCTTCCCCGTATGTATAATATACCATCAATCACACGTACTGTTATCTTATCTTCTGGACCTGGAACTTCTGCCACAAATACAAATTCTTTTTCTCCTTGTATTAGATCATATACCCAATTTTTTGTATCTTGCTCTCGTGGAGCATATGAAGTAGCATTCTTTATCGTCATTTTTTTAATTACAAAAACCCAATATATGGTAGGCAACGTAGCAGCGGCAATTAAGATAAAGCTGACAAATTCAGAACCTGCACGCTGAGACATTATGTATACAATTCCAAGAAACGCCAAAGCGATGATTGGGATTATGAAATTCATCGATTCTGATGGCGAGTATTTTGCCTTGTATGTTGACATGATTTTTGATTCTATATGTCAAATATAAAGCATATTTGTATAGGTATGGTAAAGTTATCGTGAGCCATTTACGATCTTATTCGGATTCATGCTATGATGTTATTTGATACATATATACGATCAAGATCAACTCTATTTTGATCATTTTACCATATATCCTAATTTTTCATTCTCACGTCTCAAACCTGATAATGTTAAATAATGTCTTTTCAATTTGTTACATGGCGAACATAACAATACTCGATTTTTAATTCTATTACTTCCACCATCAGCTCTAGGCATTTTATGATCTAATTCTAAATATCTTGCGTCATCAAATTCTCTATTACATCCTTGACATTTATGTCCCTCATTTTTTAACAATATAGATACCATTTCTTTTCTACTCATTTTTTCTCCATCTTTATCATCATCTACCACCGTTTCTTTTACTCTCAAAAATGGAGATGCAATTTCTCCATCATCAGTACGTTTAGGTAATTCTGAAGTATATGTTATGTCTCCTTCTGTAAATATGAGATCATCACGACCACCACCAGCTGATTCAAGATGACATTCTTTTTTTAGACGATCTATTACAACTTCATGTGCCTTATCCCAAATATCAATACCAACCCATTTTCTACCAAGCTTTTCAGCTGCAACACACGTTGTAGCACATCCTGCAAATGGATCTAATACAATATCTCCTTTTTTAGATGAAGCGATAATTATCCGTTCATATAACAATAAGGGTTTTTGTGTGGGATAACCTGTTCGTTCCTTTGATTGCGAATTTAAATAAGATATATTCCAAACATCTCTCATTGATTTTTCTCTAGAAGTATCATTTGTATAAGATTGTTCTATTTTCCCATTATCTTTCAATTTTGAATATCTTGCACTTTTATGTTTAGATTTTTCACTATATGGTTCTTTTAACATATTAAAAATAATATTATTAGATTTACCATAAAATAAAAGTACATCGTGCATACGCTGAAAATGTTTTGTAGCACCTGTCCATCTTTGATAAGACCATATTATCTCATTTCTAAAATTCTTTCTACCAAATATTGAATCCATTAATTCTTTAAGATAATGCGATGCTGTTGGATCACAATGTAGGTAAATAGAACCTGTATTTTTTAAAACACGTTTCATAGCTAACAACCTAACTCCCATAAAACACAAAAATGCTCCCATATCATCCCCATAACTTGAACGTGAACCTTGAATCACATTCATAACATGAGGATGATCATCAGTAATTTGATCTACCCATTCTTCATGTACATCTTTTTCCCACACCCATCTATCCTGAAATGATGCACCTTTAGCCAAGCTGTCTGGCGTTGCATGAAAATCTTTACCTTTGTTAAATGGTGGATCAGTTGTTATCAAATCTACTGTATTTGAATTCATGGCACGAAGAAAATCCAAATTATCTCCATGAAATAAAGTACGATTAGACCAATTAGGTTCTGCCATTAATCATCACAAGCTTCTATGATAACCTTGCCTCTAATCTTCATAAATTTCAACTTGTCAGGATTTCCCAACTCTTGTAAAATTGGTTTTGGAATATTACTAAATCTAACTTGAGCTGCCTTGTTATCAATAACAGATACTACAAATTCTTTAGCATCTTTTGACCATCTAGGCATAATACACCATATTTCCATTTACATATATATCTATACAGATATGTTTTATCTGTATAGATAATAGTAGGACTTATATTATCTATACAGATAATTCTAACTATGAACCAGCGCAAACAACAAGCAAAGACGATCCTAGCAACACCCTCTTGCATATCTCAAACCGATATGCAAACATTCAAGATCAAATCCATGTCCACACCCAATAAAGAATACACCATATCAAGAACGGGTAACGGTCTAATCTGCTCATGCCCAGACAACCAATTCCGTAAATCTGATTGTAAACATATCCACGTTATTATTGGCATTATCAAACAAAACAAATGTTACGCCAATAATGAATTTAAAATCATGGAACGATCAAAACTTGATCTATGCAAATACTGTAGCTCTGGTAATATCAAAAAAGATGGCTTTCGTACTAACAAACATGGTAAACTTCAAAGATACAAATGTTTAGAATGTCAGCGTAAATTTACTACAAATTTTGGTTTTGAAAAAACTCGTGTTAATCCCTCTACTATTACAGGTGCTATACAGATGTATTTTACAGGTATGAGTGTTAGAGATATTTCCAACCATTATGAAATGATGGGTATTAAAATTTCACACATGGCAGTTTATAATTGGATTTCCAAATACTCTAAAATGGTTGAAAAATATCTTAAAGAAATTATCCCTAGAACATCTAACCGTACATGGATACTGATGAAGTATGGCTAAAAATATCAGGTCAAAAGAAATACCTATTTGCTTCCATAGATGATAATACTCGTTATTGGTTAGCTTATGACGTTGCAGATACTAAATTTCAACATAATGCAGATCGTCTATTAGAACTAACAAAAAATGCCATTGGTAAAAATCCTAAACATTTTACAACTGATGGACTTCCAGCATATCGTAAATCATCTAAACGTGTATTTGGTAAAGATGCACATCATCATTCGCATATACATCTCAATGGTGATCATAATAATAACAAGATGGAACGTTTTAATGGTACATTTAGAGATCGTGAAATTAACTTTAGAGGTCTAAAGAAAACTGATACGGCTCTTATTGGTGGATTCAAGACTTACTATAATTACACTAAAAAACATATGGGATTAAATGGTGTAACTCCTGCTGAAGCTTCAAACATTAAGGTTGATGGTCTTAACTACTTAGTTGCATAACCTGCCTACATATCATATAGACAAAATTCAAACCTAAACAAATAGATCACCCCATGATTAGGTCTATTCATGCAAAGTCAGAAAGATCATCATTTCAGATGTATTGCGAACAGATCTCAATAGTCTCAGTACCTAATCAATCCAAATAAGATCGTGAATAGTCTCCGATAACTTTACAGTACCTTTGTATATCTTGACGCACGTTATACCTTGGGTTTTTCTTTAGATTCTTTCTCCCGATCCAAAGGTTTTGAGGACTCTGTATCGGATGAATCTGCAAACGGTCTCTCTTGTACAGATGGCGGTGCTAGAGGTGGAGTGTTTTTTGCTTTTCCCATGCTGTATCTGTATATATGGAAGAATGCGGCAAATACAAAGAGTATCAATCCAGTCCAAAACAATGAGAGATTTTTGAATCCAGTGATGGCTGCATTATATGCGGCAATATTGAGGAATACCAAAAACGCTATAATTGCGATTATGACCCAGTTGAGCCATTTGTCTGATATGTCTATTGTAGCCACTTTTTTTGGACCTTTATCTTTTGCAATCTTTGCCCTGCGTTCTGACTCTTTTGCTAGATGTATCATCATATAGCTAAATCCAAATCCCAGTGGCACTAAAAGTACCATCGTAAGATACAAGAATATTGGATCTATGACAAGTCTTTCTACTAGTGCTAACGTGGTATCAGCTGGAATGTAAAAACCCCAGTATGTTGTAACCATGATTTGAGATATTCCTACTATGCCGATGGATGTTATAATTGGGCGATCTTTCCATGAGAATTTTTTGTACCGATCTATAAACGGTACCAAAAGTAATGAGGCTATGAATAGTCCAGGCCACAGTACGCCGGTAACAAACTTGTCGTACTGGGTCCTAAGAAATGCGTAAAGACCAGTCAGATACCATTCTGGAACCGTGATACCCGGTGGTACGGTTGGCTCAAACTTGAAACCAAGATCTATAGGAAAAACGCCTCCAGTAATTAGCACTGCGCCAGATATTGCCATGACCATTGGGACATCAAATACCAAAAATCTTGGAAAGTGTACTGCCATGAGTCCTAACATGACTAGAGGTAGTATGAAGACATGTTGGGCGTAAAAACGTAGAACAAAGTCATGAAATCCATTCCCAAACATCGTCTCACGTATAGTGGATCCTACCACAGGTATGGAGTTTGTTAACGACGCTGCTATGCTTATGGCAAGCTCGGCTCTTTCACTGAATATAATATCATATCCAGTAAATGCCTCCAAAATAGTTACAGTTCCCAGTATAACTCCTGTAACCCAGAGTATCTCGTTACGGATTTTGTACCTGCCGCTAAAATATTGATAGTACATGTGTAGTATAGCAAGTAAAACCATAGCGTTTGATCCGTGATAGTGTATGTTACGTATATGAAAACCAAACGGCACATCATCATTAATAAATGCGACACTGTCCCATGCTCGATCAAGGATTGGCTCATAATAAAACATGAGCAGTGCTCCAGATATGCCCAATATCACAAATACGATAAATGTGAGCATTCCAAGAAATCCAAACGGACTAACAAATCTTGCAGGAAATGAAAACTTTATGGCAGTAAATATGGTTCTATCAAGACCGTCCCAAATCCATATAAAAAAGGCGACTGCGCCAGTTCTTCTACTTAGTGAAACGGCCAAATCCTACTACTCCATTATCGTTTACGCCCCAAGTCGGAGGCGATATCCACAAGTTGCCGTCAGAGTCTTTTTCAAAATCCAGCTTTGCAAGCGTGTCAGACGGTGCAGCTTGTAATGATGCAGGTCCTGCTATTGCCGTACCAGTAAGTGGATCATATATGCTTCCATGACACGGGCATTCACCACGTTGTCTACCATCTTGAGGCCAGTATTTCCACAGACACCACAAGTGTAGACAGATCATACTGTATGCTCGAAACGAAGATATTTCGTTTTTGGCTCCACCAAGACCTTCTGGAAGTCTGATAAATTGCCACTTGCGAAAAGCTTCCTCATCAAGAACTCTATCACCAGTCTTTGGATATGTTATGACTTCTGCGTGGTTTATTGGAAACGTGGAAACGTTTGCTTGCGTGCCATCAGGTAACTCTACTGGAACACGTTCAAGGGAAGCAGAAGAAGGATTTGGCATAAAATTTCCCCATGGGACAAATGGAGCAAATGCAAGACTTGTACCTGCAGCACCCATTAGTTTTAAAAAATCACGCCGAGAAAGACCGCTTTTCTGCACATCCCCTTGATCGATCATATATGAATTAATTATCGTTAGTTTGGTTATAAACCTTATTTGGAATCAGGTAATGCTATCTATGGAAGATTTGTGAATTTCAGCGAGAGATCAACTGGCTCTGCGTTGTATTTACCACCATATACAGATGAATGTGCCAAAATAGACCAAACACCAGTCTGATTTACCGGAATGTATAGTCCAACTGAGGTAGAGTTGATGTTTGTTACTGGGTAAAATCCACCATGCCCTTGCATGCCAGGACCTAACCAGTCAGAGCTTACAGAGTTGGAGATCTCCTCAAATACACCCGAATCCGCTGTAGAGCCAGCAAGTTTGCCTAACGGGTCTACAACAAAGACTGTAATTTGAGTTCCAGGATCTATCCATGACACGAACGCGGCTCCGAGGTTTATCTCTGGATCGTTTACTTGAAAATAAAATTGTCTCCATGCTCCCGAGGCGTAATTACTGAATAATGATGTTGCCCCTTCTAAATTGCGTGCATCAAACAAAAGTCCACCATGATCACCGGATACTTTAACAATCGTATCTGGTTCCACCAATGTCTTAACTGTATAGCTAACAGGTACTATTGATGTGTGCTCATTACTTTGGAACTTTAATGAACCCTGATATACTCCAGTTTGATAGTCTGTTGGGACAGTAAGAGTTGCTCGCAACGATACGGATCCTCTAGCTGGAACTTCTACTGTACTATCTTCAAGCCAAACATCGCTCCATCTCTCATGCCGATAATATTGTGTCGTTATTGTATAGTTCATAGATGTTGCATTTTCTTCTGTTGTGCCTGTCCAATATGAGTAAATGTGCGGCGGTGCAAAAATACCTACAACTGGTATGCCCTCAAATCTAGATGCAGGATCTGCCACGCGCATCTCTTGTACGTTACCCCATGCCGCGCCTCGATTTATCAAAGAGAGTTCTTGGCTGGATATCTCCGTATCGTTGTTTTTATCATTCCAGTCATATAGATAGAGTGAGGCCGTCTGCGTTTTATCAGCGTACATTGTATTGGTTTTATTCATAAAATCATCAAAAGAAAAACGCAGATGCAGTATCAACAGATTTGCGCTCTCTGGAACTCTTTGAGGCGTGAAATAATCGACTAAATTCGAGTGTGAACGTATATCCGAGAGCAGAATGTACTGTGGTGCAAAAGCATCCTCACCGTTGATTATTGGATCTTTTAGATGTGTCTTGGTCGTTCCGTTGTATGAGCTTTGTGCAATCAATTTAGAATGTACAGGTTTGACATCTATGGTTTGAGTATAGTTGGAGGGATTTTCTACAGTAAAGATCGTCGAGCTGCGCTCTCCTGGAAACATATATCCAGCAAACCATTCGTATTGTTGCAGAGGGCGATCTGGAAGATGTATGCGCGGAAGTTGATATTCTGTGATGTTTAACGATTCGTACGCCAATTTCAATCTTTTAAGCAAATTAGGATAAGTTGCATCATTATATACAAGAAAAGATCCGCCATCACCTATTGCAAATTCTACTGCTCTAGTGATGTTTGCTATTCCTGAACCTTGTACGAATGGATCATTGCTTGCATCATCTGCAGTTGATGCGAGAATATTTTTTATCGTAAACGGATCGTATTGTTTACCTTCTTCAAACATAACTTGCAATAATACTGCTGCAGTTCCAGCTATAATTGGAGCTGCCATACTAGTACCGCCAAAGAGATCAAAATCATCTAATTTCTCACTTTCGTCTAGTTCGGTAACAGGAGCAGGTACAAATGCATATGCTCCCGTGGCCATTATGTTTGGTTTTGGATCTCCTATTATGCTAGGTCCACGGCTAGAGAAATGAGCAACATCATTCCCATGCGATGATGTATTACCAAACCGTGGTTGTTCTGAGAACATACCATGACTTGTGTATAGATTGCTAGTGGTTGCACCAACTGCAGTTACAAACGGCGAAGCCGATGGAATTGCAATTGAGCCATAACCATGACCATCGTTTCCCAAACTAGATATCATTACAGTTCCAGGATGATCCTGATGTAGTGAGCCAGGTAGGGCTGCTGCTCCATATATTATCGATGTATCATCAAGACCTGTAGCACTACCAGTTACCGGAAAGGTCGGAATTCCCCAGCTATTTGAGACAATCTCTGCCCTAGGTTTTCCAGAATATGTCCATCCTTGTGCAGTACTATCAAAACCAACTGACCACATGGCGCTGTACTGGATGTTACCTTGCCACAAGGATTTTACTGGTATGATTGAGACGCCTGGGGCAACTCCACGTATAGAATACATTGTACCATTTTCGTAAATATCATACTGGCGTGTTCCTGATGATGCAATAGTTGCAGCGCACAGCGAACCGTGTCCGGTCACATCAGACATTACACCAAAAAATTCTCCATCTGCATCCATCGCTGGTAAAAGAGTTCCATTTACTACACCACCTGATCCAAATGATGACGATTTGTTGTCTATAATTCCAAATACATCCACTACACGAGCTCCAACAACTCCTGCACTATAGTCATCTGTACCATCGCCATCTGCATCATATACAAGAAACTCTTTACCCTCTCCAAGCCGTATAGGATGTTCATCGGTAAAATCAAAATCATATCCTGTAATGCCATGTGCTAATGGATTATTGTAATCCTTCCATGAAGTTGACATATCAGGTATCACTGTATCATATATGCCTGCTATCTCTGAATCAACCATCAACATTGGTACAACCTGAACCTTGCGATCTGATTCATGATTTGGTCCAGGTTGATAGAGAAACCCCAATCTGTATATTCCACTCTGTGAGAGGATGTAATCACGTGAGTTTTTTCCTATCTTCATGTCGTTTAATACAGTAGCGTTGAATGTAGGTTCCAAACCGTTGTACGGATAGAGACCATTGTATACTGTCACCACCGTGCCTCCATCATCATGATTCATGTCCAAAAATACACCATTTTTTGTCAAGTATACACTAGAAGAAGTTGTATTATCCAAAGTGTTTAATGTACGCAGTTTTCCGTATTTATCGATATTTGCCTTAAAGGTAGCGTTTGTCAATACGATACCCTGCCCATCTGCATCCAACATTATTGGAAACCCAAATTCATCACGTGCTAACGAATTACGTATGTCCATATTTGAAAAATCTACCCCCGAATCAATTATTGCAATAGTAATCCCTGTGCCGTTGTATCTATCATGTGTTGGTAGATACTGCATCAATGGCGTTGATCCCTCAGATTCTTCATCCGTATGCATTGTAACAGTATAATCTGGTCTTGTTGGATAGCCACTAGTACGCATCTGTGCAGCCTGTTTTTCGTCAAATGCTCTAGTCGTAAAAGACTCTCCAATTCCAGATACAATATATCTCCAATATTGTGTACCATCAGGTTTTGGAATCTGTATTATCGATGTCGTATGAAACTCTTGTTGGGATTCGAATGTTGGCATATCCGATGCTATTCCAGCCGCACCTGCAACCAACAGTGGCAACATCAGAGTTGATAGGATCTCATAAACCATGATATTCTTTGTCTGTATATTATATTATATTAAATAATTGTGTAGATTCATTGATGCGGTCACCGGGATTCGAACCCGGGTAACGGGCTTGGAAGGCCAGCGTACTACCAGGCTATACTATGACCGCACGAAACGCGTTGTCATCTGCCTAAATAAAAATGGTCATCAATTATAACAATGATATTTTACTCGAGTGCAGTAGCCTCGTATTCATAGAGAATTCTTGAGAGTATCACATGTGCATCTTGTGATCCTCCAGGTACACTATACATCTCGTCAAGATTTGAGACCGTCTTGTCGCTAAAATGCCCTTTTGGAAACCCTCCAATTACAATACAACCATCGCTACAACCATCAAATCTAGAAGCTACTCGGCCATAGGTGCTAGGATATCCTATAGTGGACAGTCCTGTCAAAATGTCTGGTTCTATTCTTTCAAGTAATGTTGTAAGATCAGAGTCAAATATCTCTACAAGCATGTGACCTGAATCATCTTTTATTCTTCCATCTAGATACAGATCTTCCATCAGTCCTACAAACCTATGATATGATTTTGGCATGCGCACTCTCTTGCCCACTTCGATCACTTTGTCTTCTGCCGTATGCACATACACATGTAGTAGATCCTTCATGTACAGAGGTGTTCCACAAGCCATCAGCATACATAGATGCACTATATCTGGACGGCCACGCCTTTCTTTTTCATCCATATACGACATGGCGCCAAAATGCCAGGATTTATCAAGTAACATACGTCCAGGATATTTACCAAATCTTTTTGCCATGGATGTAACAGATGGGTGACCAGTTATTTTTGCAGGTACTCTCTCAAGGGATGATTCTGCAATTATTAGAGAAAGCATTGGATCAGAGAACCGTGTTGTTTTTGCAGGTTTAGCCAGAGGTACATCCGCTGTGACCGCATTCTATACAGGTACTACATCCTTCAGAAAAGATTAGTATATTCTTGCAAGTTGGACACAAAGAATCTTCTGGGATCGTTTCAGTCATCGGTGTAGGTTCGAGTATAGGATCGTTGGGAATTGTAGTGTTGAGTGCCGTGATAATGTGAGTTTTTATGTATTCGTTGTGGATATTTGATTGGACAAATTCTTTGGTGTGTTCGCTAGGCTTTACGTCAAAAGTCTTTTGTGCCTTGTCGCTAGTCATGTGTAATACTTGTTTGTGCCTAGAACCGTCTCTGTATACGGTAATGCCCTTTAGTCCAAGCTCATGAGCCAAAAGATAGGCAGCTTTGACGTCCTCGGTGGTCACATCATATGGCATATTGATTGTCTTTGCGATTGCATTGCCAATCCATTTTTGCCAAACTGCCTGAGCCATCAGGTGATCTGACCAATGTATATCCATTGCCGTAACGTAGATATTTTGCATCCATGTTGGAATTTCATCTATACCGCGCATCGAACCATAGTTGTCTGCTATTTTTTCCAAAATCTCATCGCTGTAAATGTTCTCATCTTTTAGTATTTGTTCGATAATCTTGTTTGTGTAGAAAAAGCGTCCTACAGTTACACGTTTTTCAAAGACCAATGCAAATGTAGGTTCCATGCCGTTTGCACAGTCTGCGATCATAGACAGCGTTCCAGTTGGAGCAACAGTGGTTGTTAGTACATTGCGTATTCCATGTATCTTTATTTTTTCAATTAGAGCATCCCAATCGTAGCTATGTTGATCTTTTGGAGTTTCATAATAACCAGCCACAGGAATCTTGCCTTCTGCATATTCTGTCTTTGAGCACAGTGGGAAAGCACCGCGTGTTTTTGCAAGTGCTACACTCTCCTCCATGGAATAGTATGTGAGAGCTTCGGCAAGCTTTGATTGTAGATCATAGCCTTGTTTTGAGTTATATGGTATACGTAGTTTATAGAGCAGATCAGCAACGCCCATTACTCCAAGTCCTATGCGACGAGATTCTTTAGATGCACGATCAATATCGTCTACAGGATAGAGATTTACGTCAATTACATTATCTAGATATTTTGTAGTCTTGCGGATTATCTCTTCATATCCTTGCCAGTCAAATTTGTACTGACCGTCGGCTGTATGTTTTACCAAATTTGCAATGTTTATCGAGCCCAAATTACATGATTCGTAAGGGTATAGACTCTGTTCGCCGCACGGGTTTGTTGCGCGTATCGGACCGCCACGGGCTTTGGCAAAAACATTGTACTTGTTTATCTGATCGAAGAATATTAGACCCGGTTCTGCACTCTTCCATGCAGACATTGCAATTACATCCATTAACTGATGCGCATTTATCTCACGCACGGGTGTTTGGTCACGTGCACTACGTAACATGTACTTGCCATCTTTTGAATCTGTTAACGCCTTCCAAAAGTCTTCCCAAATACCGATACTAACGTTAAAGTTTTCAAGATTTCCTGGTTCTGTTTTGTGTGTGATGAACGATTCAATGTCAGGATGCCAGACGTCCATGATTCCCATGTTTGCGCCACGGCGTTTGCCACCTTGTTTTACTACCTCTGTTACGGTGTTTATGATGTTCATGAATGAGACTGGTCCGGATGCAACGCCTGAAGTGGATGCCACTATGTCGCCTTCCTGACGAAGTGAAGAATAGTTTATTCCCACTCCACCGCCAGACTTGAAAATCAGCGCTGCATCGGTGGTAGACTTCATTATCTTTGCCATATCATCTTGCATATCTAACACAAAACATGCAGAGAGCTGACCTAATCTTGCACCAGCATTCATCATTGTTGGCGAATTTGGTAGAAAATTTTGCATGGTCATCATTTTTGTATATTCATCTATCTTTGTTGCATACGAATCAAATTTTTTGGCAACTAACATTGTCAAAAGCTGTTTGAATCCTACTTTTATGTTTCCATTTTTTGCCAACGTGATGTAATGCCCTATGAGAGAACGAAAATGATATTTATTCAAATATTGTTCTCCAATTTTGAATTTGAAATCAAAGCTGTCTAGCTTTGCATAATATGACTCTGCAACATTTGTGTCTTGTTTTATGTTTCCAACACTGTCAAATACTTTTGAATCGTACAAAATATCTCCTATGGTAATCAATATGGCAACGCGTCTAAACATCTGTTCTGGACTTTCGGTTATCTCTCCTTTGTTGTTACGTAGCAGATAGCGTGAAGCTAGTATCTTTAGGCAGTTTATATCAAACGTTTTTGCCACATAATCCAAAGTGGTGGAGTTTAATACTTTCATCTTTGCTTCACGAATTTTACGACGTTCATGTCTATACAGAATGAATGCCTTTGCAGCTTCGCTGTGATCAAGTTCGATTAACGTAGACTCTACCATGTCCTGTATGTCTTCTACGGTGGGTGCATGTGATGAGGAGAAACCATGCTTTGCTAGTTTGTTTAAAACGGCTTTTGAGATCTTGTCTGCTAGTGTCCTATCAGAGTTGCCTGTGGCAGATAGAGCCTTGTATATGGCACTAGATACCTGTACGAGACTAAATGAGACCATAGAGCCACTTCTTTTCTTTATAGAGTCGATATTTGTTTCAATTGTAGAGATACGATCCACGCTATAATGACACCATTATGGTTTGGATTTAGGTGGTTATAACAATTTAGTTGATTTTTCGTTAACCGTTTATCAATTTTTTTTGCGAAAAAAAATTAGCGCACATGTGCGATCAGAATGATCGGAGTACATGTGCGATCAGAATCATATCTGCTACACAATATATGGTGACTTGCATCTAGGACATTTTGATTCTAGATCGGCATCTTTGTATCCGCATTCACCACACATGGGAACAGGCTTTTCTGATCTAAAAAATGGTAATAGAGTTGACATTTTTTCGATCGTGTTTTTGATCGATGCAGCATTATCTTTTTTTGAAATCTGTAGACTGATTAACATTCCTCCGTTAAGCAACTTGTACATTCGGTTACATTGTATGATCTCTTCGCTCTTGGCTGTGTATTCATCTGCTTTTGATCCATCAAATACGATCCCTTCTAAATATGATTCATCGTTTAGATCTTTGATGGCCGAGTTTTTCCCATATTTTTCAGCATCTAGGGCAAAAAATCTAGACGTTCCACTGTTTTCGGTCATGGATATGTGGATGTTTTCACCAAGTGCTTTGCCTTCTTTTTTGGCGCGATCTATGGCAGTTTCTATCACTTTGTATATTGTGTTTTGGTATTTTTTTTCATTACCTGCACTTAATATATTATATACTGCCTCGCGCAAACCAACAATATTAAGCACCAAAGTAGTTGATCCTCTCTGCATATATTGTGTACTCTTTGCCATAATCGGATTCAAACCACGTCTTGTCATGTCAGACACGTCTTTTTTACGCTGTGCCATTGCCGCAAATGCTGGAGTTACCAACATGGCAAGTCTAGCTCTAAAGTAAGTCTCATCTTTATTTGCTTCAAAAGCCAAACGAGGTAGGTTTATGGATATAGATTCAAGTTTCTGGGCAGGCAGTTCAGATCCTTTTGGAGCACGATTTGCTATTCCTCTTGTAGAAAAGCTGCCTTTGCCTATGGATATTCTACCTCCAAACGATATGGCCTCAGCTAGGCCAGCAGAGATGTCTGAGAGTGAACCAGCATCCGTATCTATTGTTAGACCTAGTTTTGGCATTGGGGTAATTTTGACATATTCCACATAGGCTGAGATTATAGATCGTATGATTTTTGTGTTCGAGCCAAGTGCCAAGTGGATCGTTACTATTCCTGAATTTTTTCCCTGCTGCAGTGACGCAGAGGCAGTCGAGAATGCAGAGGCGATCTTTTCTTCTAGTTCAGCGTTTTTTGAATATTTTGAAACTAGTTGTACAAGTCCATCCAATACAACTTCTTGAGATGCTTCTCTAGAAACAAGTGAGATGATCATAGAGAGTGTAGAGGCCATTCCGTCTATGGTTTTGATTGGACAGAGTCTAGAAACATTGAGAAGCTTTCCACCCAAATCCAGTCCATCGTCTGCAAGTTCTTTTATGTTTGTAAATATAGTATCGGGTAAAAGTGACCACAAGCCCGTATTTGTAATATGCAAGTCACCGCTAAGATGAGAGTCGGCAATATCTTTTGGAAGTTTTTCTGCAAGAAGAAACTCAGAAAAAACAGTACATCCAGTCTTTGAGACTAGACTGTCTATTCCGCTGTCTACTTTTTCAATATTAGAAAACGTGTCCGCAATGTCATAGACAGGCATTCCAAGTCGCGCAAGTTTATTTCTATATTCTTCATGTCCATGTTCCATAAGAACTGCGTTTACCATTTCACGTATGAGTGAGCCAGTAAGGTACGATGGCTGGTATTTGTATATTCTATTTTCAACTTCTTCGCTGATTTTTTGTGCTAAATTCTCCGGTAGTCCACCTTCTTTTGCTAGTGACTGGGTAATTTTATGGGAAGCAAATTCTTCAATTGATTCATGGGAGGTACGTACGTACATTTTGCCACTTTCTATGACTGAACGTTCTTCGATCTGTCGAGCCAAACTTAAAACTAGTTGACCCAAGTTGGTTATTGTATATCTACGCTCAGATTTGTTTAGAGCGACCAGTGACTGTCTGAGTAGCTTGCGTAAATGGTATGCAAACTTGCCGCTTTCTTTTTTAGATTTGAATCCTGCGAGAGATTTTAGTTCTGAATAAGTCAATGGACCTTTTGAATTCAAAATTCTGAGAATATCTATACGGTTTGGACTTGCCATAACAGAGAAGATCATTTTGACACGTTTTGCTTGTGACAAAAGCAAACCGTTACGTTTTGTTTCCATACCTTCTTGCATTTCCATATGAAATAATTGTCCATGCACTAAATAAGACTTTTGTAGATTAATTTTCCACTTTATCTATCGAAAATTCTGATGTAGATAAAGTTTTTTTGCAAACGGACATTTGCCACCATATGCTGTCATGACATCCTTTATGGGTTTTAACATTCTTAACGTGGTTATTTTTTTGCCGCATTTTCCACATGCTATATCTACTGACATATCATATATGAAATCAATTATAATATTAAAAATTTTCCCATATCAATATTTAGTTGCAAAACTCGAGTTTTTGTACCCAAATCACATCCTGATATTTTCAATATTAGAAAGCTTGTGCAACAGACTACCATATCAAATCAAGTATATGGATGCTAGATCTACTTGCGTTCGATTAAAATGCCGTGATCGTCAAAACCTATTACTCTAGATTCTGTACCTATCGGTAGATCAGAGGGAGTTTTTATGCCAGTCATAAATCCCGAAATGCGCAGATCAGAATCGTCCAATTTCATGACCACCCACGCATATGGAACATATTTTTCAAAGCCACTAGGAGGCACGGTAATTATCGTGTATGTGACCACTTTGCCTGAACCTTTTAACAGATCATCGACGAAATCAGAACCGCCACATTTTTGACAAAAATAAACCGTTGCCAGATGCCTATGGCTACATTTTGTACATTTTTCAACTAGAATTTTGCCCGACTTTGCAGCATTGATGAATTTTTCTTTATCTGCCATTCTTTACACACTCTGAAATATGTGCACCGCACAGCTAGCACCTGTAGCACCAAAATTATGCGTAAGTCCAATTTTAGCATCGTTTACCGTACGGTCTCCAGCAGCTCCAGTTAGTTGATCATATACTTCTGCAACTTGTCCTACACCTGTTGCCCCTATAGGATGTCCTTTTGACTTTAATCCGCCTGATGGGTTTATGGAAATTTCGCCATTGCGTTTGGTATATCCCTCTCTTGCTGCTTTGGCACCTTTGCCTTTTTCAAAGAATCCTAAATCTTCTGTATCTACAATCTCTGCAATGGTAAAGCAATCATGTACTTCTGCAAAGTCGATGTCTTTTGGCGTAATATTTGCCATTTTGTATGCAGCTTTGGCGGCAATTTTTGTACTTGGTATGGTTGTCATGGATTCCCGTCCTTGTAATGCAGCAGGTGAGCCACCACGTCCAGAGCCGATAACACGAATATAATCTCCACCATGTTCTTTGGCAAATTTTTCGTTGCACAATATTACCGAGCTTGCACCATCAGAGAATGGACAACAATCATAAAGTTTTAGCGGACTTGCAACAACAGCAGATTTTAGCACATCATCAACTGTAATTTTTTTTCTCAGATGAGCCTTTGGATTTAAAATCCCGTTTTCATGATTTTTAACTGCTACATGTGCAAAATCTTCTTCCGTTGCATCAAATTCATCTAGATATGCTCGTGCCATTGAGGCAAACAGGCCTGGAAATGATGCTCCAGCTTGTCCCTCATAGAAGAAATCAGAACAATATGAAAAATAGGTCGTGGTCCATTCTGTACCTGTATGTGTTACTTTTTCTGTGCCTGTTACCAATACGGCGTCGTAAAATCCTGCAGCTATATTAGCAAACGCTTCTCTGAAAGATACCGAACCGCTACCACATGCAGATTCTATAGAAAGAGAAGGTCTCTCGGGTATTCCAAGATTACTCATAATAACTGGGCCAAGGTGAACTTGTTTGTCTGCTATACCAAAAACATTCGAGATATATCCAGCGCCAATCTCTTTTGGATCAATGCCAGCGTTTTTTATTGCATTAACAGATGCTTGTACGGTTATATCAGATAGACTATCCTGTAATTTACCGTATTTTGTGCTACCAGCTCCGAGTACACAGACACTCTCCACAAAATAAAATAAAGTTATATCCATATAAAATCGTTTTATTATTAGATTGTATGGTTCGTAAACAAAGAATGACGCTTGTACAACGGCATTCAGTAAAAGTAACTCAAGCCAAAATCCTCTCGTTCAAAGAAGAGATTAAACAATGTTATGACGCAAACGGGTACCTTTCATGGTCTATAGCCAAGAAAAAATATGTCATATTGGGAACTAGTTCTGCAAAGGGCTGTCTTGTTTTATGTCCCGAATGCAAATTTGGTTACATACGAGTGGTTCGATCACCAAAGACAAGAAAAAGATTCCTTGGATGTACCAACTATTCTGGAGGATGTTCTGCAACTGCACCGCTATTGCAACGAGCACGCTTACGTGCTCTCAAGCAGGCCTGTAAAAAATGTGGTTGGCCCATCATCATTTTTCGATATTCAAAAAAACAAAAGTGGAGTAGACAGTGTCCAAATCAGAAATGTCTCACTAAAGATTAGATACGAATATCTGGATACAGATCGGTTCTTCTGTTTTTTAAAAGAGGCATTACTTTGCGAATTTCTTTTACTCGTTTCATGGATATCTCTACAATGTTCATGCCTTGACATTTTTTCATGTCTAGTAGAATTTTTCCAAACGGATCTACCACAAGACTTCTTCCACAGTAAATATTTCCCACATGATTAGGTGAGATCACATAGCATCCGTTCTCTATAGCTCTTGCACGATTTATGATAATCCAATGCTCTTCTTTCATATTTCCTTTTACCCATGCAGACGGAACGATCATTACTTGTGAGCCAGAGGCTGCAAGTGCACGCGCCATCTCTGGAAATCTCAAATCATAGCATATCATCATTCCTGTTTTTCCAAGTATTGATTTTACAGGTTTTATCACAGATGAACCAGCAGCAATTTTTGCAGATTCGCTAAAACCCAATGCGTCATACAAGTGTACTTTACGATATTTTGATATCATCTTACCTGTCTTTGAAAATAAAAACGAAGTGTCATAAACGCGGTTTTTTCTATCTTGTGTTTTTTCATAAAATGTTCCTACCACTTGTATAGAATTGTCACGGGCAGCTTTTGCAACTGTGGTTACAAAACTTCCTCGTACCGACTCTGCTTTGGATTCTAACTCTGAGGCAGTCTGTGAGATTGGTGTATAAAACATCATAAATTCTGGAAATGCTACCAAATCTGCACCACGTTTAGACGCACGTTCCACATATCGTATGATCCGTTTCAAGTTGTCGTTTTTATCAGTTGACGCCTTGAATTGCACTATTGCTACTTTGGACATACAGAGTACATGTTGTACAAAAATAAAAAGATAGTCAGAGTTTGTTTCCGGCCAAAAACCAGTTCTCTGATGGATTGTCATCAAAGACCACTATGACATGTTCTTTTTTTGTACAAAGTATTTCCACGGCCGAATTAGTCACAGACTCGGCAAAATCTTTCTTTTGTTTTTCAGTTCTGCCCGGATACAGTGACACTTTGATCAATGGCATACAGTTTTTGTTTCACATCGGGAATTTAATCTTAATCACCGCGCCAACCGTATCTAGATCCGTATGTGAATTCAGTATTATGCATTTTTTTGTATACAAATCCTACCGCGTATCCTACGGCAAAACCACCAATATGTGCCATAAACGCCACTCCACCTCCAGCCGATCCGAATCCACCTATAACAAATGGTAGGATATTTTGAAATATAAACCAAAATGGCAGATACCATCTAGCTTCTATGCGCATCATTCTCCAAAAGAATCCAAACATCAAAAACGTCTGTATCTTTGCACGTGGAAAGATTGCAAGATATGCACCAAGTACACCAGATATAGCTCCCGAAGCTCCTACTGCTGGAATTGTGCTAGCAGGATCCACTGCCACATGTGCTAAACCTGCTGCAACTCCCCACGCCATATATATTACAAAAAATTTGCTACGTCCAAATTTGTGTTCTATGTTATCTCCGAATATCCATAAAAATAACATATTCCCTCCAAGATGCATAAGCCCTCCGTGTAAAAATATAGAACTGATCAATGAGATCTGCGGTGTAGGTGGACAGTCAACTGGAAACTGTGACGGGAGCGCACCATGTACAATGCAAGAAGGAACAGCACCCCATTCATAAAATAATTTTGATGCAGCAGCATTTGTAAATTCTAAAAATTGGCCCGTATACGCTACCTCATAAAAGAAGACGATCACATTTACTATGATAAGAGCTATGGTAAGCTTTGGCTTAAAACCTGGTGGGTGGGGATTCTCATCACGTATTGGAAACATTACAATTCACAGCTGTATAATTTCATATTTAGCGTTTATGTAATGTGAATAATTACCTATTGTCCTAGTAGTATAAACATCATGACAATGCCGTATATTGCTATAGACTCTACCATTCCAACAAATATGAATACCTTTGACTGGAGTGCTGGATTTTCGCTAATGACTGCAAGACCTGCAGATCCCACATAAGCTAGACCAATACCAGCTCCCAATGCTGCTAGACCAAAGGCTAAACCTGCACTGAGAAATTTTTCTCCATCTGAAGAACTAGAGGATTCTTGGGCTGATGCTACACCAGTAAATGCAAAGCTTGCAAGTACTGTGGTTGCAATAAATACCAAAAGTAACGTTCTCATTCAATTTTCATCTAGAATATTCCTTATTTAAGTCTTAAATTTTGCCGCTGTTTTTCTTGCAGTCTTGCTAAAATCAGGATTCCTCTAACATTTTTCACTTTTCCAGAGTCTGCAGACGGTGATGAGTGATCTCTAGTAAAATCTATAAACAAGATTTCTTTTTCCACATGGTTCTCTACTAGTGTTGGCTATTTTTGATTCGTCTTGCAAAAGACATATCTTTGATATTCTCATGGCTGATGGATCATATTGTTTTGAGCACGTACAGAATCTAGTCTAACACAAAATGATGTAAAGATCATTACCCTCTGTTTTATTTATACAATTGCCTAACTGGTTTTTTCAAGCGTATCAGTTTTGTATTTTTGTAGACTATTTTTTACCGATTTTAGAAATTCAGTGTGGGCTGTGTCTAGAGCGACTGATGAATCACTCAACATTTTATCTATATCTTTTTTTGTCATTGCTTTCTTTTCTCCATGGCTGCCTTCACTTTTTTTAACTTTGCGAATTCCTCGCGTTCACGCTCTTCAAGAGTTCCCAAAATGAATTTTATTCTTTGTTGATATTGTGGAATTATTACATTTTCAAGGGCATTTAGCAGTTTTTGTGTTTTTTCTAATGCTTTTGCGAGGCGAAATATAGAATTTTCATATTCTGCTGCCTTGCATATGTGAGGTAACAGCGTCTTGATCTGCTTTGCTGCCCTATCTATGGAAGAGTTTGTATCTCCAAAACCATACGGAATACTCTTTGTGTCTTTTTCAGTCACCTTTATGCTAGGTATCTTTACATCGACAATGCGTTTTACACTTACCTCTATATTCATGACCGCTGGCGTGGATTGGGCTACTGTATCTACTGTATTCACTCCTAGTGTAAGATATGCCTCTTTTACGGATTTATAAATATCTTGAAGTGGATCCCATATGCCACCACGAGCTTTTTCTGCTTCGTTTATCATCTCATCGATATTTTTCAGTAAAACCTTGCGCTTGTCGTCAAGTATTTTTTGAACCATAGAGGCAACTTGTTTTGATCGTTTGTATTTTAGCAATTCAATTTTTGTGGCTGCAACGTTTTGATCAAATGACAGTCTAATCACCCTTGAAGAATTTGTCTATGTGTTTATCTTTTATTTTTGTAAGCTCGTTACGCGGAAGCTTTGAAGCTGTATCCCACAATATTCCTAGAGTTTCCTCTATGGTACGGTTTTCGTCAAGTGATTGAGTAAGGAATTTTTTTTCAAAAGAGTTGCCCACGTCCATATACTTTAGGTCAATGTCAGTAAGTCCAGCTTTACCCACTATGCCAGCTAGGGCACGTACTTCTTGCGCACGTGAATATGAATCATAATTTTGATTTGAAATCTCTTGATGATCATCACGTGTGCTTTCTGCGCCTATACCATCCTTCATTAGTCTGCTAAGACTCATCAATATGTTGACTGGTGGGTATACTCCCTGTCTAAACAGATCACGGCCAAGAACAATCTGTCCCTCTGTGATATATCCAGTAAGATCTGGGATAGGATGAGTAATATCATCAGAAGGCATTGTAAGTATTGGAACTTGCGTGACGCTACCTTTTCTACCAAGTAGTCTTCCAGCTCTCTCGTATATAGTTGAAAGATCTGTATACAGATATCCTGGATATCCCTTGCGACCTGGAACTTCTTCCCTTGCAGCGCTGATCTCACGGAGTGCTTCTGCATAATTTGTCATGTCGGTAAGAATTACTAGCACGTGCATTCCAAGCTCAAATGCAAGATACTCGGCTACGGTAAGTGCCACACGTGGTGTAATTATTCTCTCTATTGCCGGATCGTCTGCAAGATTTAAGAATAAAACGCTTCTCTTTAATGCGCCTGATTCTTCTAGGCTTTTTCTAAAGTATTCAGATTCGCTATACTGTACCCCAATAGCGGCAAACACGACAGCAAAGTCTTCGTCGGTACCTACCACACTGGCCTGACGCGCAATCTGAGCTGCCAATATATTGTGAGACATACCAGAGCCTGAGAATATTGGAAGTTTTTGTCCGCGAACAAGTGTTATCATTCCGTCTATGACAGAGACGCCAGTTTGGATAAAGTCTTTTGGGTACTCACGCTGTTCTGGATTCATCGCCTCGCCGTTTATGTCTATAAATTTGTCTGCAATTGGTTCAGGTAGTCCATCTTTTGGACGACCAAGACCGTCAAAGACACGACCGAGTATCTCTTTTGAAACAGACATCTCCATGACTTTACCTACGAACTTTGCGCTGGTTCCAGCTATTGAAAGACCAGTAGTTCCTTCAAAGACTTGCACTATGGCCTTGCCATTGCCTATCTCGAGTACTTTGCCTAGTCTTTTATCGCCGTCTTTGGTTTCAATCTCAACTAGCTCATCAAAGGCGGCATTCTCGACACCGTCTACTACAACTAGTGGGCCTTTAATCTCGGCAATGTTGCTATACTGTATTCCACCGGTGCTCAATTCTCAATCTTTACTCCACTTATGTTTTTGAACTGCTCATTCATTGATTTTTCAATCTCTGTAAATTTTGGCATCTCATCGTCTTTAATCTCCATTCTAGCCTTTAACAATAATGATATTACTGGTAATGTTCTTATGTCATCTAGCTCTACGCCATCTTTTAGTGCTTGTTGACCGCGTTTATAAAATTCCACCAAGAGTTGTAATAACTTGTATTGTTTTTCTGGACTGCAGTATGTATCCACATTGTCAAAAGAATTTTGTTGTAACAGTCCGATCTTTGCCATGCGGGCAACTTCTAGAATCAATTTTTCTTCGTTTGGAAGTGCCTCAGGACCCAAGAGTCTAACAATCTCTTTTAATGTATCTTCCCTTTGTAGAATACTATACGCTTCGTTTCTTGTTGTAAGCCAGTCTTTGTCGATATTTTTGGTCCACCATTTTGCAATGTCAGCTAGATATCCAGAATAGCTGTTCATCCAGTTTATGGAAGGATAGTGTCTAGAATATGCAAGCTTTGCATCAAGTGCCCAAAATGTCTTTATGAATCTCATTGTATGCGTTGTAACCGGTTCGGTAAAGTCTCCTCCAGATGGTGAAACTGCACCAACTAGTGTTACAGAACCATCTCTATCAGGACTGCCCTGTGCGTGAACTCGACCAGCTCTCTCGTAAAATTCTGCTAGACGGGAAGCAAGATATGAAGGATATCCTTCTTCTGCGGGCATCTCTTCTAGTCTACCACTCATCTCCCTGAGTGCTTCGGCCCATCTACTAGTTGAATCTGCAACTAGTACCACGTCCTTGCCCATATCACGATAATATTCTGCGATGGTAACTCCAGTGTAGATGCTCGCCTCTCTAGCAGCTACTGGCATGTTGCTAGTGTTTGCCACAAGTATTGTTCTATCCATCAGAGGTTTTCCAGTACGTGGATCTTTTAGATGTGGAAATTCCACTAGTACTTCTGTCATCTCATTACCACGTTCACCACATCCAATATATACAACCACTTGCGAGTCGGCCCATTTTGCAATCTGGTGAAGTGTGACTGTCTTGCCAGTTCCAAACGCACCTGGTATGGATCCTGTTCCTCCTTTGGCAATAGGAAAGAACGTGTCTATTACGCGCTGACCTGTAAGCAATGGCACAGTTGGATCATATCTGTTTTTGTATGGACGTGGACGTCTTACTGGCCACTTGTGGTACATTTTTATCGCAACTTTGTTACCATCTTTTTCCACAGATGCCATATCTGTTTCTAAATCATAATCACCCTCTGAGACAATATTTGTAATTTTTCCCTCTAGATTATCCGGAGGAATCATGATGCTATGGTCGATAAGATCTGTCTCTTTTACCGTTCCGATAATTGTTCCAGGTCCTACTGTATCACCTATTTTTACACTTGGGACAAAATGATATTTTTTTGACATGTCGATAGGATTGGTTGTTATTCCTTTGCCTATGAAAGAACCAGATTTTTTGGAGAGATCTTTTAATGGTCGTTGTATTCCATCGTATATCTGACCGATTATTCCCGGTCCCAACATAACACTGAGTGGATTGCCTGTGCCGATCACAGGTTCTCCTGGTTTTAGACCGCTAGTTGATTCGTATACTTGGATAAAAGCTACATCGCCTGTAAGTCGTATAATCTCGCCGATGAGTTTTGCGTTGCCAACGCTAACTGTTTCATACATTTTGGCTTCGGACATACCATTAGCTTTAACCGCTGGTCCACTAATCCAAACAATACTGCCTTTTGCAACCATACTAATCTAGTCTGAATTTTAATGCAATTTCCTTCCTTATTAAAGGCTTCAAACGATCAAGGCGTGTATCAATTGTATTATCAAATGTCATATTACCGTCACTTGATCGCGCAATTATCCCACCAAGACATTCTATCGGTGTTGGATCAAAAGTGGATCCGTTAAAATCTTTCAAAGCCAATTTTACAGCGTCGGTATCTTTTGAATTTGCAGAGATTGTAACCTTTGTTGTTCCAAGCATATCGGTTGCCTGTTTTATAAGCGACTTTAAAAGATCGGGATTACTTTTTGAAGAGCGCAGTTTGTCCAAAGCTTGTCCAAATGCAGATGAGATTGCTTCTTCTACAAGCGAAAGTTGTTTATTTCTAGCCTCCAAATTCGAGCTTCCGATGATTTGTTTTTCGATCTTTTCAGCCTCTTTTTTGCCGTTATCTAGTATTTCTTCGTATTCGGCCTCTATAGAGGCCTTTGAGCTCTCTAGTGAAGATTTTGCATCATAGAGTATTTTGTCTAGATCTGAGATTATACCATCCTCCGTTTTTGTTATAATTTTATCAATAGTGTCAATCAACCCTACATCACTAGACATTACGATCTGCATGTCTATAATAATGAATTTTAATGTTTGTAGATATGGGATCCCAGATTTCGAAAAGATAACAAAAGAGCCAAAAATGACCCATGATGAAGAGCTAATTTAGACAAGAATAATATATTACGCATAGATCATATGCATAACTTGGGAGTTGCTAAACTAAAACTTGGTACGATTATTCTGCCACGTTCTGACTCTCCAGAAGCTATCTCAAGATTGGCAGAATTTGGGTGGTTTCACAAGATCGAATCTAAAAATGAGACTATAACCCCTGAGATCGACGATCTACTTTTGCGAGCGCAGAAACTCCACCAAACTGCAGATGATGTGATAAAAGGACTTGGGATTCCCATCAGAGTCGGCATACTTGAGATCATGTTAAAAGGAACTATGATCAAGAAAAAAGGCTACGATGTAAATGAGATCGAGTCCATTATAGATGACACTAGAAAAAATATGGAAAAGTTGATGGATGATGCTAAAAAACATCTTTGTGAAAGAGATTCAATCCAACATGATCTAGATGATCACATTGCCCTAAAAGAGACTACTGCATTAGCAAAGAAACTTGATTTTGATCTTGACAGTTTAAAATCTACAAAATATTTTTATTCAGATCTTTTTATAATAGAAGAATCATCTTTTGGGGAAATTTCTCGTTCGTTGCCAAAAGTCACATTCTACAAATACAATCTTGACTTAAAGACACATGCGGCAGTAATAGTAATTGCATCCATCGAAGATGGTGATAAAGTTCAGAGAGTAATGCGCGGTGTAAATGCTTCAGCGGTTTCAATTCCTCCAGAATTTCCCCAGACACCAAACAAAGCATATGCACTTGCACTGTCACAGATAAAAGAACTAAAAGCAAGGCAGACAGCCAACGCAAAAAAAATATCCGCTTTTGCAAAGAAAAATAGATCAGAGATTCTCACTTTACATGAAAGATGCATAGTTGCAAAAGAGATACTAGAACATTTACGTAAACCAGGTGGAACAAAACGCTTTGCTGTAATACGTGGCTATATACCTAACAAGATGGAAGAACAGTTTAAAAAAATATGCTCAAAATGGACTATAATTACTGAAGAGCCAGACAAAAAAGCACAAGAACCTGCGTTGCTTGACAATCCAAGATTTATACGAACTTTTGAAACTATAACTGACAGTCAAGGTGCACCCAAAAAAGGCGAGATTGATCCAACTCCCATGATTGCTCTCATGTGGCCCATATTCTATGGAATAATGTTTGCAGATTTGGGACATGGACTACTCTTGATGGGAATGGGACTACTCTTCAAGCTAAAGGGTCAGGGAAATCTATCACGCTGGGGAATGCTGATTGCTATCTCAGGTGCAGCAGCTGCCATGGCAGGAGTCGGAACAGGAGAGGTATTTGGATTCCATCTAGATCATCTAACTCCGTTTGAAGAGCTTTTGCACGAAGGTGGTGCATTGCACTCAATCTCGTGGCTTGTAGGATCCATAAGTGTGGCAAATCTCGACTTTGAGCAGGTCATAAACATACTAAAAGTCTCATTATTTTTGGGAATTTTACATCTGCTAGCAGCAATGATTTTGCGTGTAAGACGCAATCTAAAGGAAGGACACAAGCTTGTTGCATATACGGAGAGTATTCCAAATATCGTGCTATACCTTAGTGTAATAGGCATAATGATGTGCACCATTGGATCAAGTTATGATGTAATCAACATGTATTCAAGAACCCATACTGAATCTGTACCGTGGGTGACTGTAATACTAGGAGATTGGGCGCAAGTTTGGATAGTAACAAGAATTTCTATCGTATTGGCCATAGCATCCATAATAATCATGATTATTGGAGGCATAAAACACGCAAAACTTCATCCAGACAGTGGATCAGATGCGATCAGTGTTGTAATGGAGACGCTACTTGGAAAAACAATAGAATCGCTTGCGCATACTGTAAGCTATGCACGTATAGGAATTATGTTACTTGTACACGCAGCATTGTTACTTACCGTAAACAATGCGTTTGAATCGCTTGGTGGTGTATCTTCACCTAGTGCCATCGTCATGATAATTGGAGGTAATATTGGAATCATGATGATAGAGGGATTAATCGTATACATACAGTCACTCAGACTCCATCTTTACGAGTATTTTACAAAATGGTACGATGGTGGTAGACCTGTCTTCAAACAGCTGATGCCTGAGACTGTATACAACAAAATCAATTGGAAAAAGTAGGTCTGCGGTGAATACAAAATATCCGCTTGTAATTGTTTTAGTCTTGTTTACATTAATTGGCACATTTGAAGCAGTCATAGGTCAGACCGAAGATGCAAAAAATCTATCTTTATTGTTAGAGCCAGTAATCGTACAATGGTTTGATTTTAACAGAATCTCTTTAGATGCGCAGATCACAGAGCTCTCAAACGTTCACAAAACAAGCTGGCAGGTGACAATAGACAACAATCTACGATATGGAAATCCTAACGGCAATGCAGTGATTCGTCTGTATGATGAAAACGTAGAGAACAAGTTTATCGAGGTAGGTATGGGAGCACCTCCAAACGACAAGCTTTGGGTGGCCGTTAAGATACCTGGAGCAGAAGAATACGTTATAGTCCACAGTAAGCTCGAAAGAGGTTGGGTTCCAGATGCAAAAACAATCATCTCATATACAGACAGAGCAGGTATGACGATAAATAATGGTGCAAGAATTATAATCTCTAATCTTGACATAGATCTCTTTGCGATAAACGCTTATTCGGTGCACGGTATGGAAGGTTCAACGGATCCTATCGCAACAGTATCTGGAGAATATATTATAGAATTTCTCTCTGGGGATCCAGCTGGCAATGTATTTCATTTGTTTCCGTTCTATGTTACAGCTGCGATAGGAGCTCTAGTTGGGATTTTATTTATTACAAAGAAAAAACCTACACGGTCACATAAATCCTAGATTGAATTTTGTTTGTAATATTTGCATCCTCGTCTTATCCTGCATATATCACACATTGGGGATACTGGCTTGCATATGTTTTGACCATACATAACAAATGTATCATTTATCTCCAACCAAAATTTTTTAGGTATTTTTTTCATCAAAGCAAATTCAGTCTCTTCTGGAGTTTTCGTATCAACAAGACCAAGTCTGTTTGATATTCGGTGTACATGTATATCAACAGGTATGGCAGGTTTTTCGTATGCATATACGAGAACACAGTTTGCGGTTTTGCGTCCCACTCCCGGCAATTCTATCAGTGAAGGTAGATCACTTGGAACCTTGCCGTTGTATTCAGTATGTATTATGCTCGCCACTTTTATGATGCGTTGTGCCTTTACATGATAAAATCCAATTGATCTTATGATATGTTCTATGTCACTTACGCGTGCGCCGGCAAGTTCTTTTGCATTTTTGTATCTAGAAAAGAGTTTTTTGACTACTTTTGCAGTATTCTCATCCCTAGTTCTTGCAGATAGAATGGTTCCAATCAAAATACTAAAAGGTCCTCCAGTTTCAGCCTCGTGTAGCTCGCGTAATGCGGTCATTCGCGGAGGTTTTACGGCATTCATGGTTTTTATCATACTATCAAGTAATCGACGCACCATATTTGTAACATACAAGTATTATATCAGTTATAGGTATCATCATTATGCAACTCTCCCGACAAGAGGAAGCAGCACTTGCTGGTGAGGAAGGATACGCAATCCAACTCGCATACAGAGTTTTGCTTGCAACCGGTAAGGCAACTAATGCAGATAGGCTAGAGCCAGTAAGTTGGGCACATCTTTCTGGAGTTAATTATAATACGATTGGAGATGCAGGCGAAAGTTTTCTTGCAGAAATTAGTGCAAAAGCACGTGTCAAAATAAAGACCACTGTAAATCCTATGGGATATGATATTGACAGTGTCTCAAAATACGATCTTGGGGAAAAATTCGTGCAAAAACAAGAGAGTATTAGAGAATCATATTTGCGCATGGGCATTACTCCATTATTTTCATGTGTTCCATATGACGTGTTGGATATGCCAGCTAGTAAAACAAGAGTGGCATTTGCTGAAAGTAATGCGGCAATATTTGCAAACTCTGTTGCAGATTTGGAGACAAATAAAGAGAGTGCTTTTAGTGCTTTGGCTAGTGCCATTACTGGCAAAAGTCCATATTCAGAGAGTGCTGTTAACCAAGAACCAGAGATTACTCTACGTGTAAAGATAAAAGATCCAAATGAGATCGCATACGGAATGCTCGGATATTTTGCAGGTAAGACTGGAACGTCAGCTCCCGTAGCTCTCTCATGTTCTAACACTCCTGACAGGCGTCAATGTAAGGCAATCTGTGGAGGAATGGGAACTTCTGGAACATGTAGTAAATTTGTCCTTGGCCAGGGAGGTTCAGAATCTGAAAAGATTGACTTTGGGCCTGAAGAAATGAGCACAATAAAAGATGAGCTCTCAACTACAGAACAAGGAGATATCATAACTTTGGGTAGTCCGCAGCTGGGGCTAGAAGAGATCTCGTTACTATCTGCCATGTTAAAGGGCAGATCGTTTAAAAAACGATGCATGGTATTTACCCCAAGAATAATCCGGGACAAGGCACGAAGGTTAGGATATACTGCAGGCATAGAAGCGGCAGGTGCTGAGATATTGGTTGACTGTTGTACATGCCTTACACCTCTGATTAACAAAGACGAGGTAGACGCAGTTATTACCAATAGCATAAAGGGGGCATATTATCTGAAAAACTCCACTAGAGTACAAGTCAATTTAAAATCACTCTCTGAAATTGTAAAAGAGGTGACAGTATAACAATGAAGATCATTGTAACAGGAAATGCTGTTGCAAAGATTACAAAGACCAAAGATCCAATAAACTTTCTTGGTGCAATAGAAAAAGAAACTGGTAATGTACGGGACAAAAAATATGATTTGTTTGGTAGAACTATAGCTAATTCTATACTTGTGTTTCCTTATGGAGTGGGCAGTAGTGTAGGTGCATATACAATATACGCACTAAGATCACATAGAGTTGCACCAGCTGCAATGGTGTGTCAAAAAGCTGATCTTACCGTATCATCTGGATGTGCGATGGCCAACATACCTCTACTTGTAGCCAATAAAGATGAATATAATGCTCTAAAAGATGATTGTACAATATCGATAGATACAAAAAATAATCCTCCCATCAAGTTTTATTAGATCATTAAAAAAAACTTATACACACCCAATGCAGTATAATTTCAGCGGGGTGGGGAAGTCAGACTATCTGGGCAAAGTCATCCCGGCGGGCTCATAATCCATCATAGATGCGAAACCCGCAAATCAGTAGTTCAAATCTACTCCCCGCTATTTTTCTGAAATTCGTAAAACCATCTAAACGACTCTCTAAATCTTGGTATATTGGTACGTTTTTGGCGTTGTGCTGGGCGTGTTAGATGCCGCTGTGCTGATATATCAGGCAGATACATACCTGTTTGCAATGTGCGTATAACCTGTTTTGTTTTCTTTGATGTTGCACGATCTCCGCATTTGATGCATTTGAATCCCTGTCTAGATCCTTTTGATTTCATGTTTTTGTGACAGTTCAGACATGTGGGGTTTATCTTTTCATATATGGTTTTGAGATGATGTATTCTAACAAATTCCACATTTAGGACACGTGGTCTAGATCTAGAGGCAGGTCTAATGCCGCCACCAACAGTGACTTTATCTTTTGCAACAAGATGCAAAAGGGCGACTGTCATGCCAGATTCCTTGTAGACAGCGCACGGTATAGAGCCGTCTGCAGTTTGAACTTTAAAGATGATATGCCCTCCACGCAGCATTCGTGGTGCATCATATACAACGCCGGATACAGTTCCAGCCATATACGGTTCTAGTGAGCTGACATCAAGTTTATGTCCAAGATGGCTAGCCGTTCCTTGGTTTGATTGAAATATCATATATCCAGCAGATTTTTCCCTAGTCTTTACCATAGAAGATGCTGCAAGAATCGAGTGTGCATCTTCTCCACGTATTCCGTACAAAACCGGATCCGGACCATGTGGGGCGATCATAACGCGACGGCGCGTTTCATCATAACTACTGAATGTCATTGGAGCTGTTTTTTGTTGCATATGTTTTACTTTATTTTCGTCGATACTTCTATGTCTTCCAAACATGTGAGGTTTTCTATAACTTAACATCTCCAAAGTACTATCATGCCCAAAATCATATCCCATGACGCAGGCAGCACCGACAAGACCTTGGCCGTTTCCTAGATGAAATGATTTCAAGTTTGCATTACATACTATGTTTTTTGCATCAGCACGTCTTACAAGTCTCCACATGGCAAGATTTCCAAGTTGCCGTATAGATTTTGGAACATCGCCTGTACAAAATACTGCAGCAGGGTTTGCTCCATTTTTCACGTCTGCATTTTTCTCGATCATGCGTGTTATACATTCAATGTCTCCTTTTACATCATCAGTGGAAAACTCTATCCCGACTGCACCATTACCACGTGTCTTCCATGGAATGTTTGGATTAAAACGTACCAGCCGTGGATATGAAGAAAATTTTGCACCTCTCTTTTTGAGGCGCCCTACCATCTTAAAGCCCAAATATGTGGTACACATTCCCAATGATGAATCGGTGTCATCTATTCCCACACGTAAGATGTTTGTAGGCATATACAACCTATAGTTATATCAAGCATTTTTGGTTTACTTAAGGATTTAAAGCGGGTCAGAATGTGTAAATTACGCATGATAGTCATTGACGAGGAGTCCATCTTTAAGGAAATAAAAGAGAGAGAACCAGTATCGGTTGCAATCAACGGTCCGGACGGCATATTACTTGCCGTACAGAGTACTGCTACCAAGATCAGCGAGAAATTTGGAATTCCCGTGTATGTTCTAGCCGATACAACGTGGGGCTCGTGTGATCTTAATTCCAACGGGGCACAGATTCTAGGAGCAGATGTTTTATTCAACATTGGACACACGATAGGCATTCCGATATGGGATAAACGAGTTGTAATGATAGATGCTTTTGACGATATTTCATTTGACAGAGTAGCAAAAAAATCTGCAAAGATGTTTCATGCAAAGACCGTATCGCTAGTTACTGACAGCCAACATCTGCATCAAGTAGATCTAGTACGAAAGATACTTGAAGAAGGTGGGGCGCACATTATAGTTGGTAAAGGAAAAGGACAGCTAAATGATGGACAAGTTTTTGGATGTGAATTTTATCCAGCAAAGGAGGCAGCTCAAAATGCAGACGTCAATGTGTTTTTAGGTCAGAGTGACTTTCACGCAGCTGGTCTTGCTCTCTCAACTGGACTTGCCACATACATTCTTGATCCATACTTTAACGAAGTACGCGAAGTTACTGAAATGGCACAAAAGATACAGAAAAAAGCTACACTCGCCATATATGCAGCAGCCGAGATGCAGACATTTGGTGTGATTGTGGGTCTCAAAGAAGGTCAGTTATCAAAGACCACTGCTCTCAAATTTAAAAAAGAGCTCGAAGAGTGTGGCAAATCTGTACAACTGTTTGCAATGACTGACATTAACAATGAACGATTACATAACTTACGTGGAATAGACGCTTTTGTACAAGTGGCATGTCCACGTATAGCCACGGACAATGAATTTGATATGCCCGTGCTCTCTACACCACAAGCTCTAGCTCTGATACGAGTTTTGCGTGGAGAGCAATTAGGAGACTATCTACAGATCCCACACTGGTTGTAAATTTCTAGTATATTTTTGATGAGGCTTTATTTTTTCACAATATTACGCATACCTGACTGTACAGAATCATTTTCAAAAAAGAACTTGTTTTGATCAAATGCAGGTTTTAGATCGTCAAACCACAAGGCATTCTCGTCGTATTTGGCAAGAAACGTCTTACATGACCAATCTGGATTACGTGCCTGTAAAAATTTCATAGACATGACTTTTTCGCCTCGAATCTCCATTATTCCATCTATCTGTACTTTGCCAAGAGTTGCAGACATACTAGGGCCTCTGACAGTTCTTGCTAGTCCACTTACTTGCGAGTATGCATTTTTGAATATTTCGTACGACTTTACCAATGGAATTCCAAAATAGTGTTGCGCTCCTGTGTTTCTTACAATGAACATATAGTATGGCACGCATCCAAGATTTACCTGATCTGTCCACATTTTTTTCCACACTTGTGCATCATCATTTATGTGAGCAAGTAACGGTGATTGCGTTCTTATCTGTGCTCCTGTGGCACGTATTTTTTCTATAGCTTTGCGTGTAGCCGGCGTCTGCATCTCTACATAATGGTTAAAGTGTGCCATAACTGAGAGATGAACTCCTCTCTTTGTGATGGATTCGAACGTATCCAAAGTCATGTCTGCGTCTTTGTCTGTCAGAACTTTGTACGGCCAATATGAGAGCATCTTTGTGCCAATTCTTATTGTCCGAAGGTTTGGTAGATTTGCATCTAGTAGTTTATCAATATAAACACGGAACATACTAGCCTTCATGATCATAGGATCTCCTCCAGTAAACAGTACATCTGTTATCTTTGGATTCTCCAACAGGTACTGGATCATACTATCAGTCTCTTTGGTAGCAAATTTCATGTCATCCATAGCAACAAACTGTGGCCATCGGAAACAAAAACTGCAATATGCATGACATGTTTGACTTTGGCTTGGGAAGAAGAGGCAAGTTTCTTTATACTTGTGTTGCATTCCATATAGTTTTGTTCCATCTTTCAAGGTTGGAACATTTAATTCCATCTGTCCTGCAGGATGTGGATTTAATTCCATCCTTATTTTATTTATCGCATCATCTAGCTCTTGCTTTTTTGCACTGCTCTTTATAAGAGAGGCAATTGTATCAAAATGTCTTGGTATCAACATATTCTTTTGTGGAAACGTCAGAACAAACATGGGATCATTTGGAACATTATCCCAGTCTATGAGATGTTCTATTACATAATTATTCGTCTTGAAAGGTAGAACTTTGGATACAACCTCCATGTTGAAGAGATCATTGTCAGTAAAATTTGCCATTTGATCGAGTTTATGAAAATTTTCCACAGTATACTGCATGATCTGTGGACATTTCCAATCATTCAATTCATTTTCAAGACGTGACAATTATTAATTTTGATCCTACCCTATGTTAAATCTAATGTTTTATTTATATACCTAAAAGTGTGATTTTGAACATATTGGATAAGGGATCTATATGGTAGAAGATGAGCTAGTAGAAACTGTCTCTACACAAGTCGAGGGATTTGAGACTGTGGGAAATCTTTTGGCAAGTTCTACAGAACTACAGGTGGCATTTATCGTTTTAATTGTAGGTATCATCTCAATCATTGTAGGATATAGGGCATTTTCTACATGGATCCGAGGTCAAAAATTCAGATATTTTCGTCCTCATACATCTAGATTCATTCGAGTTGCTGTGCTTCCATTATTTGCTATAGCATTGGTCACTTCAACTAATGCATATGTGCATACAGTAGATCTATTTGGTAGCATGACCGCCGATGATGCCGAAAGAACATTTCCCATGATTTTGGATACGCTTAACATACTTGTAATAGGATATACAATATCACACATAATTCCAATCATACTGACAAAACGAGAAATGTCTATTCTTGAAAAGAACGACTACGACGTATGGATATCTGCGGGTGGATTTATAGACGATCAGAAAGATCTCTTTCACACTATCTTTAGATGGATTCCTCCAAAAAATCCGCCTGAAGAGATTACCGAAAAAGAATTTGCAAAATATCTCTCTTCTGATAAAGGTAGAAAATATCTTGAGGCATACCACACCTCAAAAGGAATCAAGATAGGAACTTATGAAGAGATTGTAAAACATCCATACGAAGCATGGAAAAAACAAGAACGTGCAAAATATGCCGCATATTATGAATCGTGTGTTAGTGGAAACAACGAAGTAGGCAAAAAGCTAAAACTTGGTCAAAATATAGAGGAAGTTTATCCAATAGACACATGGCGTGAAATGAGAAGGTTGTATGGCTATGAGATTATTGTTGCTGGATCAAAACCTTCTGGAAATGCAAAAAAAAGAAAAAAAGATATACCAAAATCAGCCACGCAGATGATCCCTGTAGGAATATTTGCAACAATTTGTCTTTGGGTGGTAAGTTGGTGGGGTGTTGATCTTTGGGTGCTTGCCACAGCTACTGGAGGATTGGCAGTGGGTGTTGGATTTGCGCTTCAAGAGACCATGCAAAACTGGTTTGCATACATTATGATCCGTAAAGATAACATAATATCCGAAGGTGATAGAGTTTCATTGGAGAGTGGGTACAACGGGTATGTACACAAGATCACGTCTAGGGTTACGTACATACGCGACGGTTTGAACGAATCATTTGCCATAATACCTACTAGACAGCTTGTTAGTGGACAGATTACCAGCTATTCAAAAGAAGTGTTAATGGTGCCAGCGGTAGTAAAAGTAGGAGTCTCATATTTGAACGATCCAAAACAGGTCTCAGCGGTTCTCACAAAAGTTGGTAAACGTGCAATGTTGGAGATAATAGATTCAAATAATCGTCACATGATAAGACAGAGACGATGCCCTTATCTTGATAATAATATGCCTAGCTGTGGATGTGATAAAAATATACACGTAGAACTAGAGCAGCCACTTATTCGGTTCAACGAATTCAATGACTCGGCACTAGATTTTACAATTTTGTTGTATGTTTGGAATTATGGATCACAGTTCAAGGTAAAGACCGATGTGAGAATGATTATGTATGAAGAATTTAAAAAATATGACATACGCATTCCATGGCCTATTAGAACCGTATATCAGGGCGACGAAAAGAGAGAGGCTGAAGAGATTGGACGTCATGAAGCCAAACGCAATCAGCTGATCGATGAATTTGGTATCGGTTCATCTGGAACTGGTGGAACTGAAGACTAGACAGATTTAAGACAGTCATTATTAGTAGACAGTTGTGGCAAAAATTACGGTTCTAGCTGGAAGTGCATCCGTGCAAATTGCAAAAAATCTTGCAGTAAAGCTTGATGCATCATATGTTGAATCTTTACTTAGGACATTTCCAGATGGAGAGTCAAAGCTGACAGCAGATCTTAGACGTGTAAAAGGGAAAATAATTGTGGTCCAGTCTATGCATCCTCCAGTAGATACACATCTTTTACATGCAGTTTTATTAATTACAAAAGCCAAGGAGATCACATCGGAGATAACAGCCGTGATTCCATACATTGGATATGCAAGACAGGATAGAGAATTCCTAGATGGAGAGATTGTAACTATAAAGGCCGTGGCAGGTATGCTACGTAGCGCTGGAGCCAAGAGGATAATTACCGTGGACATACATAGTAAAAATGCACTCAAAAAACTTGGACGCGGGGCCATCAATGTATCTGCAATACCAATCTTGGTAGCACGTGTAAAAAAAATGCGCCTCAAAAATCCACTTGTAGTATCTCCAGATATGGGTGGTAAAAATAGGGCAGCAGAATTTGCTAAAATTTTAGGCACCGAATATGAAGCACTTGTTAAAAAAAGAGATCGCGTTACTGGTAAAGTCCACATAACAACATCTGAATTTGACTCTATATTAGGTCGTAATGTAATACTAGTAGACGATATGATCAGTACAGGTTCTAGTATAGTAAAAGCGGCTAAATTTTTAGATAGTAAAGGATGCGGACGTATATTGGTAGTATGTACTCACGCTTTGCTAGTTAATGGAGCAGAGAAAAAGATCAAAGATGCTGGAGTATTTGGGATAATAAGTGCAAATACAATACCACGCTCTAAATCCTCAGTTGATGTATCTGAGGCAATAGCACAAACTGTGTTGAACAGATCTGTACGAAAGGTTAGAAACACACGTGCATTATGATGGAATTAGTATTTCTTGGAACTGCATCTGCAAGACCCACACCAAAACGAGGACTCTCATGCATATGTCTTAACACAGACATGGAAGTGCTTATCTTTGATGTAGGAGAAGGTTCCCAAATCTCGTACCAAAAGGCAGGTCTGAAATGGAACAAAAAGACAAGAATATTCATTACGCATATGCATGGGGATCATTGTTTAGGACTTTTAGGTATGTTACAGACGATGTCCCTACAAGGCAGAACTGAATCTATAACAATTTTTGGTCCTGTTGGATTGGAAGAGTTTTTAGTTGAAAACATGAGGATGATGGGATTTATTCCAAAATTTCCATTGGCAATATCTGAAATATCTTGTAACTGTAAAGTGGTAGAAACCAAAGAATATGTTATTACTGCATGTAGTTCAGAGCACAGGATAAAGGCATTTGCATATCTGTTCAAAGAATGCGACAAGCCTGGTGAGTTTTATCCTAAAAAAGCAATTCAGATGGGAATTCCTCGTGGTGCAGATTGGCATGCTCTCCAACACGGTCAAAACATAACCGTTGGAAATAACACAGTTTTTGCATCACAAGTAACTGGAGAACCAAGAAAGGGTATATCAGTTGGAATATCTGGAGATACAAGACCAAATAAAATGTTGGAAAAATTCTTTAAAGAATGTGACTATCTTGTATTTGATTCAACGTTTAGCAATGAACATAAAGAGAGAGCAAAAAAAACTGGACATTCCACCGCCAAAGAGGCTGCAACTCTTGCAAAAGATGCCAATGTAAAAACACTGATACTAACACATTTCTCTTCTAGATATACTGATGTTTCAAAATTGTTAGAAGAGACAACTGGTATTCATGAATCAGTCATTATGGCTGAAGATTTGTTTAGGATTATTCTGTAGAACGAAAGATTTCAAGTTTTGACGTAAATTCGTTGATTGTATCTAGTACAGTCTGTATGTGTTCTTCGGTTTTGATCATCATCATGGCAAATTTCTCTGATGAATAATCTACTGAATGATTGATGGCTTTAACACTAGATATTATATGATCAGATGCGATCTTGTTTGTGTCCGTCATGTTGTCAACCATTGTTGTTATAGAAGCAGATTCAACCCATGCCATGACACCATTTTGTGGTAATAGTAATAATACTCCCCCAACCAAAATTATGGTTGCGATCAGTAGTTTTATGTCTAGTACAAGCATACAACTTTATCTTTTACGATGTTTTTTACAATACTGCTGAAAAATTCAAACTCAACTGCTATAATTTTTTTAAGCAAATGGAGTTAGCCAGTCCACTATACGTTCAAGGTCAGAACATTCGATTGTGATTTTAATTGCTCCTAATGGCGAATCATCTTCCTCATCGCATAATGCCACCTTACCTGCATATGCAGCTTGTTTATTGAGTAAAAACCACGAGCTGTTTCTATTTGCATTATGGATAAGACGTTTTCTGTAAGCATTTTGATTTTTTTTAGATTCAATTACAGTACGTATTTTCTCAAGACATTCAGTATTTTCAAAAATAGCACTTACTTTATTTCCTTTGATTTTTGTTTCAGTCTCTAACAAGATCTTGGTAAATGCGATACGAATTTTTTCTTGATCTTCTGATGGATATATAGGACAGTCGACCTGTATTTTACATAAAATATCCATATTCATTATTATGACAGATAAACTATGTTCTTTTGTTGGATAAAAATCATGCCAACGGCAATGATGTGTACGAGATGGCGTTAAAAGCTGGATTACATACTGTCATATGTCAAGAACCATTTCTAAAATCATCCTTTGTGATCAAAGTATTAAAAACATCTAAAATTCCAGTTTTCTATATAGATTTTGATTTAATGTACAGCGGTTGTATAAAGGGAAGAATGGTAGAAAAACCAAATAATGTTCAAATCTACAGATCAAATTTTTTAAATTATATGGATGCTATAAAAACTGTCATAGTAGAATTAACCAAAAGAAAATGTCTTGTGGTGCTAGATAGTCTCAACGGATTTTTCAGTATGCATAGAGGCAATGATTCTTGCAGATCTATAAACGCGTATGTTTCATTGTTAGCATTTGCTGCTAAAAGTACCAACTCTAGTGTCATGGTAATTTGTATGGCTACACACATTGAAAAAAAATGGATTCTCTCGCCTGCGCTTGGAAGAATTATGCATGATGGATCAAAGATATGTCTTCGAAGAAAAGGTGTCAACACAATCGCTGATGTACTTGATCGTTTTGATACTAAAACTAGATCTACTGTATATTAAATCATAAATTCAACCAAACGCCGTTATAATACGCCGTTTGAAAGTAAATTATATTAATGCCAAGGATGTAGCATACTCATGCCAGTAGCAATACTACCCGACATCAGCGAACAGATGTGTATCGGATGCGCCTTGTGCGTTGAAATATGCACTACACTGGGACCAGACGTTCTGAGAGTAAAGCCTGTAGAAGGCTGGAAACGTGGTAAAGCATTTGTGTTCTATCCAGAGAGATGTATCTCCGATGGTGCATGCATAGGTGTTTGCCCAACAAAAGCCATCTTTTGGATGCGTCCAATGGACTTTACTGTAGGTAATCCAGTTCCACTATACAAAAACTCTGTTTTCGTTAAGGGCTGGACTGAACTAGTAGATTAATCAGTTTACCTTTTTCATTTATTTTTCATTTTCCCTAGTATATTTTCTAAATAATTTATTCCAAATTTGAGGTTTTTTTGTTCGTTTTTCAAAATTATCCAACATGTTATACGTGATAACAAAACCGTTACCAATCATGGTATCCTTTATACCATATTTACGTCCTGCAAGAAATTCTTCTGGTATGTCGCTAATCTTTCTTATCTTTAACTCACGTAATCGAAACGTTTTGCCATTTTCAAGCTTTATGATCGCATCATCACTTAGACTCAAAATAGAATAATTTTCCATGAATTGTATTGAACCATTTTTTTTCAATTCTAAAACTACATCATAGGTTATCTTGTTTCCATAAACATGAATTTCACGTGCTCGCACTACAACATCATCTTCCATGTTAAGAACAGTTACAATATCAGCATCGATGTATACTGTGTTTATCAAATTTTCTGCTATTACATGTCCATTTGGAGCTTTTATTATGGTACGTTGTTCTTTTGTTAGATGATATCCCACTCTGCCTTCTGGATCCTGCATCTGATATTTTCGTCCAAATATGTTTCCCACCTTGACATGTCCTTCTTTGACAGTTACTTTGGTACCATTTGCAATTTTATATTTGTGTTTATGCGGATCAATGAATGTAAAATCTCCTTTGGTCACTATGATATTTGTAGAATTTTTATCACTAAAAGTTGGACTTGTGATATTTCCCTGCATTATAATAGAACCATTATATTCAAAATTGCCAGCCATCATATTCCCTTTTATTGATAGAGTACCATTTGCTTTTATCTCAAATTCCATCTCTCCCAAAACTTTCGATCCAAAAAGATGTCTTCCAGTTGAGTTGGCTCTAGATATTGCTGCAGTCCATTCTTGTGCAAGCTTCATCTGTTCAGAGATCTCTTCTGCTAGTATGTGATTTCGCCGTCTAGTTTCTTCTTCGTCGTCTCCAGAATATACACGTGATTGTTGTTTTTTTTCAGAATCAGCTGCGGGGTATTTTTTTCCCTGTTTGATGTCTTCATAAGATTGTTTTATTTTCTTAAATTGTTCTTCGTTCCCTCCTCTATCAGCATGGTGCAAAAGAGCAAGACGCCGAAATGCCTCTTGAATTTCTTTTTTTGATGCATTCTCAGATATTCCCAATATATCGTAATTACTTTCTTGCATCACGTTATTCTTGAATTTATGGCAATATTTCTTTTTATCAAATATGAACCATATTGAATTTATATGATTCAAAATTCCATATTTATAAGATGGATATATGGCAAAAAGTTTTCGGTGATATAAAAGCCTGTAAAGTGATCGGCACTATACCAGATGTAGATTCATTAGAAGAAGAATTTAAGCAAAAACTAGATTATATTGGATCTAGTCTACATGATATGTCTGATTCTGAATTGAGATTAGCAAAAAAATATCAGATAAAAGCTGATGATCTTATCAATTCTAGACCAGGATCAATGGCAGTCTCACAGAAAAAAATACGTATGTTTACAAAATATAATCGCATGTACATGAACATGATAGACAATGAAATTCAAACTAGAATAGATTAAAATAAGAAATTTTGTAACAGTATTATTTTGACAGATGTTGGATATAACAATTTAAAATTTTAGACAGTTACAAAATTTCTATGAGTTATGCCACGCCAGTTGATGGTTTTTCTGTATTTGCAGGTTGACCGATTACATCATTAGTAGCTGTTACAAGATCTTCTTGTGTTATCATTCCAAGTTTGGATTTTTTACAAGATAAAGAGAGATGACGTTTTAATGCTATGGTGGCAGCTTTATTTACAATCGATTCTAAATCTGCTCCACTCATATCAGTTGCGGATTTGGATATTTTTTCCAAATCAACATCTTTTGCAAGAGGTTTACCGCGTGTATGTATATGCAATATACTCTTACGTGCAGTTTCATCTGGTTTTAACACGGAGATAATTTTATCAAACCTTCCTGGACGTAAAAGCGCCGGATCCACCATATCGGGTCTGTTTGTAGCTCCTATCACCAATACACCATTCAGCTCTTCTAATCCATCCATTTCTGTGAGAATTTGAGATACGACATTTTCTGTTACATTCGTACCGTTGTTACTGCCTCTTTTTGGAACCAATGAATCTATCTCATCAAAGAAGATTATACAGGGTGCAACTTGTCTTGCTTTTTGAAACACTTTACGTATGCCTTTTTCTGATTCACCAACCCATTTTGAAAGCAATTCAGGACCTTTTATGGAGATGAAATTTGATTGTGTCGTACTAGCAACTGCCTTTGCGATAAGTGTCTTGCCAGTTCCTGGAGAACCATGTAACAATATGCCTTTTGGGGTTCTTACTCCAAAATGTTGTACTTCATTTGCGTGTTTTAGAGGCCATTCTATCGTTTCAAGTAATTCTTTTTTGAGTGGAATCAATCCACCTACATCTTCCCATTTAGTCTCTGGAACCTGAACTAGTATTTCCCTCATAGCAGATGGATGTGCTTCTCTTAATGCTGCATTCATGTCTTGTTTTGTAATTTTAATCTCTTTGAGTTTTTGTGTAGATACTTTACCGCTGTTTAGATCAATCTCTGGTAGTACACGTCTAAGTGATCTCATGGCAGCTTCTTTGATAAGTGATTGTAAATCAGCCCCAACAAATCCGTGAGTTGCAGATGCAACCTTTGTAAGATCAATGTCTTCTCCCAACGGTACGCCTCTAGCATGTATTCCCAGTATCTGTTCCCTGCCATCTTTATCTGGAATTCCTATCTCTATTTCTCGATCAAACCGTCCTGGTCTTCTAAGGGCAGGATCGATGGAATCGATTCTATTTGTGGCTGCAATTACAACAACTTTGCCACGGTTTTTCATACCGTCCATTAGTGTCAATAGCTGTGAAACTATTCTTTTCTCAACTTCTCCAGTAACTTCATCTCTTTTTGGGGCTATTGAATCTATTTCATCTATAAATATTATTGCAGGAGAATTTTTTTCTGCTTGTTCAAAGATCTCTCTAATCTTTTCTTCACTTGCTCCATAATGTTTATCCATAATTTCTGGGCCGCTAAGTTCGGTAAAGTGTGCATTTGTTTCCCCTGCAACAGCTTTTGCAAGTAATGTTTTACCTGTTCCTGGAGGACCATACAACAAAACTCCTTTTGGCGCTTCAACTCCTATTGTTTCAAATATTTCCGGATGTCTCATTGGTAGTTCAATCATTTCACGTATTTTTTGTATGCCATCTTTTAAACCACCCAAGTCATCGTATGTGATTCTAGGTCGCCGGGCATCAGATATTTTTACTAATCCTCCTTGCTTAAATTCTGTTTTATTTGTGACTACAACAGGACTTGCAGGTATAGTTGCCGTTACTATAAACTGAAGTTTTGTACCCATTTGTGTAGATGCAGAGACAGCATCACCTGGAGTAAATACATGATTTAGAAAATTTTCTTCCATGTATCCCTGTAAGCCTTCAGTTCTAATTTTTTCAGTTGGGGATAACACTATCTGTTCTGCCGGAACAACTTCAATTGATCTTACCAAAACATTGTCTCCAATACCAGCTCCAGCATTTTGTCTTGTAATTCCATCTATTTTTATATAATTTGAATCATTATTTTCCAAAACACTAGGCCAAAGCTTTGCATGTGTTTTTCGATTTCCCACAATTTCTAATATTTGTCCTGCGCGCCATCCATATTTTTCTATGATAGATGGATCAACTATTGCTATGCCTCTGTTTACATGTTGTGCAAGTATTTCATTTACTTTGAGTTGTATTTTTTCATCCATATTAATCACCATAAAATAAAATAGTGGAGATTAGTTTACCTCCACTTTGGTACCCTCGGGTTTTTTGATGAGTTTGAACACCATTTCGAGAATTCCATTTTTGTACGATGCTTTGGCTGAATCTTTGAGTACTTTGTGTTCTATCGGAACAGATACATTGTATTTTTTTGCATCGTGCTCTGCTTCGATATTTACTATGTTACCGTTTACGACTGCATGTATATCTTCTTTCTCAACTCCAGGCATCTCTGCAACCAGTTTCAATTGCCCACCTTTTTCGTCTACGATGGTGTCCACTAGTGCATTGTCCAAAGTTGTTGCTGGATTAGATCTTACATTTCCGTACTCTTTTATTACAGGTTTTCCATCCGAGCCGACGGTCATCGTATAACCGTAATATAGCGGCTCGCCAAAATGTCCTGCCTTGACTACCTCTGCTAAACTCTCAGATCCAAGAAAACGATCCGAGATGTCATTGAAGAGTTTGTCGAGTTCTCTATTGTTAAACATTGTCATATTACTTACTATATGTAATATATATTACATAATATAAATATTATTATTTATAGGTTAATAATATGACAAAGATCTAATATACTGACATATCGTATAGATGGCATGAGAATAACAGGTTTGCCAGTTACGGAAACAATTCGTGAGATCGTGACAAAAAATCGTTCAGTATATGACTGTATGAAGATGGATATCATAAACTATACTGCATTGGCAGTAAAGATTCAGCCAGAAGTCGAACGCCAAATTGGCCGACCAGTAAACTTGAACACGATAGTAGTGGCCGTTAAAAGATACGCAGATTCTTTTGAGCAGAAAGAAGATCTACATGAAGAAACTGTATTAAAAAATGCTCGTTTGTCTTTAACTGATAGCATGATGGACATAAATCTTGAGCATGATGCAACAGGAAATGATCCAATGGATCTTTTAGAAAAGTTTACTCAAGTAACTCAAGAGTATGATCTTATAAAAATTCCAGGATCGTTTAGAATATTGACAGAAGATTTAGAAAGTGTTCGAAAATTACTTCAATCTATTCCAAATGGCATTTATTTATCAGATACTAAATTAGTACGAATAAAAATAACAGTTTCAGAAGAAAGTAGAACTGATGTTGGATCATATGTTGTAGAGTTATTACATGATAACGGTATAGAATTTGTTGACGCATATTTTAGTCAAGAAAATATGATCATAATATTTAATCGTGATGATGCATCTAGAGCATATGACATATTACGATCTGAAATAGGATAATAAATTATACCCCAGATCATAAGTTCGTTCAATTTGCTGATTCATGAGCAAAATAATCCATAACATTGTTTGGAAATCTTTGCGTTAAGTATTCCATAATGGCGCGTTTTTTGTCATTAATTGTTGGATAGTATATCGAATAATCTTTCTCACGTTTACACTTTAACCAAATTGCTTCAATACTGCTTAGCTGTGATGACGCAGGTGGAAGATATTCAATTTTTATTTTGTCCTTGTTTGCTTTTATATTTTTCAAGCTTTTTTGTCATATGTTGTCCAGCTCTATCTACGATTAACAATATTTTTTTGTATTTTCCAACCATTATTTTGACAAATTTTAAAAATGTAGGACCGTCAAATTTATCAAAAGCTCTAAAGCATTGCGTACCATTGATTCCTTTTATGCCATATATCATAAATTTTTGATGATTTCCTCTTATGATCTGTAGAGGTCGTTCATCACGTCTACACCAAAATTTTTTCTTGGTCTTTCCGTCAAGACTTACAATGGATTCATCTTGAATGAATACTTTGTATCCTTGAGGAGTTACATGCCTAATTACGTATGAAATATGTGTATGCCATTTACTGCATTCTTCTGCAGAGGCTGCACGAGCATGAACTTTTTTGCGGTACCTTTGCAGTTAGATCCCAATTACGCATTATTCTATATACGTGTGTATGATATTCCAGTTTTTTATTGATCTCGTGTTTTAATTGCTTTGCAGTTATTACAGTTCCAGTCTCTGTAAACATATTTTGTAACTTTACAAACTTTTTTGTAGATATTAGCCGCGGTCTTCTAGAACGGACTCCTTTCAGGCCTTTGAGTCCATGTTTTTCATATTTTGACGTATTGATATGAAACGAACAATATGCTTGCAGTTTTGGATATACTGTATCCATGTATTTGGATGCAACATATTCCATGCAGCCTATCTTTTTCACGTGTATCTTTCGTATGCCTGAAGAAGGTCATCATTACTAACTTTCATGCTTGTTTTTTAATAATACCGATCCATAAATCTTTTGATTTGTTGTAGTCTGTTGCACAAGCTTCCTAATATTGAAAATGTGATGATATGATTTTGGTATAAAACTCGAGTTGTGCAACTAAGTAGATTTGTTGATGGAAATTGAACAAACTTATGCTATCGAGTATAGTAGACCTTATGCACAATCAAATTTTAAATTGAAAATGTTAAATTTTTAGGCATGAATTACACCATCAATTTTGAAAATTAATTCATTATGCATACGATCTAGTATAATTTTTTGAAATTGTGGATCATCTCTTATCCACTCTAAAATATTTTTACTACATTGATATTTTATATCCTCTTTTGTAACTAGTCCTTTCTTTTTCAATAACATTATATTTTCTAAATCATTCAAGAACCATTCTATCTCTTATCAATAAAAATAACAGATTTTTCATACTTGTATTTATCATATAATTTATCAACTATACCTTTATTATTTTCTTTACTTAATAATTTTTCAATATAATCTAATGTAAATAACATAGAATCTTTTCTCTTTTGTCTATCATACTGTCTCCAAAAAATATTATAGTAGTTAATCCAACTCCTAAAGCCACCCATGTATCTATTTCTACTATGTTTATTCATTCCATATCTGATCTAAAAAAATAATCATATTTTGATCATTTTATCATATAACCTTGTTTTTTATTTTCACGTCTTAATCCTGATAAAGTTAGTATATTACTTTTGAGTTTATTACATGGACTACATAATAATATGCGATTTGAAATATGATTAATTCCACCGTCAGCTCTAGGCGTATTATGATCTAATTCTAAATATCTAGGATCGTCAAACATACGATCACATCCTTGACATTTTGTACCTGTTTGTTTTAACAGATGATCTACCATTTTTTCTCTACTCATTTTTTTACCCTCTGGTTCAAACACTTTTTCTTTTACTCTCAAAAATGGAGCTGCAATTTCACCATCATCTGTACGTTTAGGTAATTTTGAACTATATGTTACATCCCCTTCGGTAAATATAAGATCATCACGCCCACCACCTGCGGATAAATAACATTCTTTTTTGATACGATCTATAACTACTTCATGTGCCTTATCCCAAATATCAATACCAATCCATTTTCTATTTAATTTTTCTGCGGCTACACATGTTGTTGCACATCCACAAAATGGATCTAAAACAATATCTTTTTCCTTACTAGACGCTGTAATTATTCGTTCATAAAGAGATAATGGTTTTTGAGTAGGATATCCACGCCGTTCATCACTTTGTGAATTTATATATGCAATATCCCATATATCCCGCATATTTACAAGATTATAAACACCATTTTCATCTTCAAAAAATTCTGCATTACCTGCACCATAATTTATAATTCCAGCTTTACGATTTTTACTTTTAGTATATGCTTTTTCTTTTAATGGATTAAATATATATTTTTTTGATTTAGTATAAAATAATATTACATCATGTTTTTTAGAAAATTGTTTTTTAGAAGACCCTCCTGTTCTATATGCCCAAATTATTTCATTCATGAAAAATTTTTTTCCAAAAACCGAATCCATTAATTCTTTTAAATAATGTGAAGCTGTAGGATCACAATGTAAATAGATAGAACCTGTATCTTTTAAAACACGTTTCATAGCTAACAACCTAACTCCCATAAAACACAAAAATGCACCCATATCATCTCCGTAACTTAAACGTGATCCCTCTATGACATTCATAACATTTGGATGATCATCTGTAATTTGATCTATCCATTCCTGATGTACATCTTTTTCCCAAACCCATCTATCCTGAAATGATGCACCTTGAGCCAAACTGTCTGGCGTTGCATGAAAATCACGCCCCTTATTAAATGGGGGATCAGTTGCTATCAAGTCCACCGTATTGGAATTCATGGCACGAAGAAAATCTAAATTATCTCCATGAAATAAAGTGCGATTATTCCAATTAGGTTCTACCATTAATCATCACAAGCTTCTATGATAACCTTACCTCTAATCTTAATAAATTTTAATTTGTCAGGATTGTATGAGGTCATCTACTCTGTATTTTTGTGCGTAAATGCAGAACTTTCTTGATAATTATAGGCATGGACGTGACCTCATACCTTCAAAACTCTAGACAGTTACTGTTTTTCTTATTTTGTATCATACGCGATAGCTGTCGTTTTAATATGTATAATGTAACTAATGGAGCTCCAGCATACATGAGAATATTGATCAATATTATTAATACACCATAACTGATCATTTCTGCCTCTGAGTTTATTTCTAAATCTTTGAGAATTGAAAGTGATGTCATCATTGGAGTTATTGTGGTCTGAACAATCTCTCTTACAACTGGGTCTTTACGTTCCAAATCTGCTACTGTTGGAGAGAATGCATAATAGATATGATTAAACCCCATCATGAACATCCTGCCAGATTCTGTCTCTAACACTGTATTATCTCGAATTTCTCTAAGATTTTGAACTTGGGGTGCCATCTCTGATCCAAATGTTGCAGTGGCAATAAGACATCCACCACCATCTTCTTTTTCATCATCCATCATCATCTCATCGTTCATATTTTCATCAAAATTATTTCTAGTTGATGTTATTTCTTTATCTACAAATGTGATTGAGATGATCTCAGTATCTTGCCAATTTTTAGGTCTGTCTCCAGATACTGTTTCCATATTTGCTATTTTATCCAATGTCACAAAACTTTCATCTCCAGATATTCTGCCAAAAACAGTATATTGACCATCTAGAAAACTTGCATCATCATGTACAATAAAGAACTGTGAGCCAGCACTATTAGGATCGCTAGATCTAGCCATTGACACAATACCTCTTTCATGAGATATGTCGTTAAATTCTTCATCAATTGAATAACCAGGTCCGCCTGTGCCCCAAAGATTAATTATATTAGGATCTTTGGTGTTAGGATCGCCTCCCTGTATCATAAAATCTTTTATCACACGATGGAATACAGTCCCATCATAATATCCATCATTAGATAATGTAATGAAGTTGTTTACGTGACTAGGAGCAATATCTGGGAATAATTCTATTACAAAGTTTCCCGATTTGGTTTCAATTATAGCTACTTGATCTTCAGATTGAGCTATAACATGCGTAGGTATGGCTATGGCCATAACGGTCAATAATGTCAGTATAAAGATTATTCTAGTGCGCATAATTGTAGTGTTATGGTACTCAAATAAAAGCTAACTGTACGGCATACGGAAATATACTTTATTTTACACTATTATGGTGATACATCGTACCTAATTCCTGATCGGCTAAAATATCAAGGCTAAATTTACGCTTCACATTACAAGTAATTAGTTTTTAACACGTCATGCACAAAATTTCATAATGGAAAATGAGGAGAAAATTAGAGCTCATGTGGTCTCGATATGGAGAGAGTCAAAGAAATTTTTATCAATTGGAGGTAGAGAGGGTATGTTGGTTCTTACTGATAAACACATATCATTTATACACAAAACAACTGCTAAAATAAAATGGTGGAAGGCAATAACACAACGTCAAGCACTTACCTTTTTGAAATCAAAAGATACAATGATAATTCATGATGGATACAGCATGGAGGATCTAATTGTTGATCAAAAAAATCCTAAAAACACAGTTATATCTTTTAACGACATATTGAGTTTAAAATATGAAGAAAAAGAATGGGGGAGTATATTGGTTATTGAATATTTGAATGATGAAAAAAAAGAAAAATACCAATATTCTATAGCACAAGACTGGGTAAAATATCCCGTCAAAGAACCTACAAAATTTATGAAAGTAGATTGGATCCCTTTTGTACAATTCATTAATGAACGCCGCATGGTGACCGAATAAATTGGCGAATGTTTTTGCAGTAGGAGTAGGACCAGGATCGCCAGATTACATAACCATAAAAGTGGAAAAAATTATAAAAAGTTGCGACATTGTAATTGGATATCAATATACGTTGGATACAATAAGACATTTACTTGCAGACAAGGAGGTTATAGAAATTACAATGACTAATCAGGAAGCAACGTATCAAAAAATCAAAGAAACGTTGGCAGATAAAACATTAGTTGTGCCTTTTACCGGCGATGTTAATTTTTCAGAATCTGAGGTGATAGATAGACTAGAGGAGATATTCGGTAAAGTAAAACTTTATGCAGGTATAAGTTCCGTACAGATTGCAGCAGCAAAAACACATGTGCCACTAGACAAATCTAGAATAATTACAATGCATGTAACAGGTTCAATCGAAGAGAAAAAAAAGGAACTGTGTCAGGCATTAGAAAGTGGTATGAATGTGATTCTTGTTCCTAGACCATGGCCCAAAATGCCAGAAAAGCAATTTATGCCATCGGAGATTGCAATATATCTAGAAAAAAACAATATTGATATCAAATCCATCAAAATTACTGTTTTTGAGAATCTAACTACAGATAAAGAGACGGTTTTTAGTGGACATGTAAAAGATCTGAAAGGAAAAGAATTTTCAGCCATGACGATAATGGTATTTAATCAAAATCATTCAGATTCTTACATGAACTACAAATGGCAATGGGAAGATCCTAACGTTCCTGCGTAGTAGGTCTTATAAGAATCTCGTTTACGTTTACGTTCGTAGGGGAGCTCACAGCATATACTATGGCGTTTGCAATATCATCAGATGAAAGAGATTCCATTGTTTTTGCCTTGGCTACAAAATCTTTTAATGATTCATCGGTTATAGTGTTAGTAAGTTCTGTTGCCACGACACCAGGTTCTATGCACGTTACACGTATGTTGGAACGCGTACTAAATTCTTGACGAAGTCCTTCGCTTAATGCAGTTACGGCGTGCTTTGTGGCACAATAAACACTACCAGAAGGAAAAACAATTCTTCCTGCAACAGATGAAATGTTTACAATGTGACCAGATTTTTTAGCTTTCATATGACCTATGACTGCGCCAGTGCAATATAGAACTCCTTTTATGTTAACATCTATCATTTGATCCCATTCTTCGTATTTTAGATTCTTAAAAAAACTCAAAGGCATAAGGCCTGCATTGTTAACCAATATATCCACAGTTTCCCATTTTTTTAAAACCGCATTTACAAAAGACTCACAGCTTTGTCGATCAGATACATCTAGCCGTTGAGCAAAAACATGTCCTCCAGTTTTTTCAATTTCACGTTGCAATTCTTCAAGATTGGGTGTTCTTCTAGCTCCAATGGCCACTTTACAACCTTGGGTAGCTAGTGCAATAGCAGTGGTTTTTCCTATACCACTACTTGCACCAGTTATTATTGCCACCTTATCTTTCAACATTATACTAAACATGGTAACAAAATGCAGGAATATAACATATGAGACCGTATTCACGGTTAAAATACCCATATGCACAAAAATACTATGCAAGTAGCCTCTACGTTAACGATTTAGATGTTTAATAAGCAGATTATACATATAACTATATGAAACCAAAACCATGTGCCTACTGCGGAGATATGACAGATATGCCGTTTGAATGCAACTATTGTAAAGATCCTTTTTGCCCAGAACATAGACTTCCAGAAGATCATCGTTGCGTGAAGCTAACACAGATCAGATCAAAAAAGTTTGGAGAGAGAAAAATAATCCGCGATGGTGGTCCAAAGAAAGGATTACTGAGTAGACTTTTCGGTCGCCACTAGTAAAGAGATTTGCCAGGAGTCAGTAGAGCTCTTTTTGATTGATAAAAAAGTGCAATAGCTAATGCGATTAAAACTACGGAAGTTAGCCAATGAGCTGTAATCAATGTCAAATATGCAATTCCAAAAGCAAGTGAAAGAAATCCCTGTATTGATAACTTTAACCATTGTGATCCTTTTAAAACTCTAAATATCATTTCAATTCCAAAAAGACCAGCAGCAGGATATATTGCAATTAAAAGAAAATCTATTACATCTATATCAATGTGCGACATACAATATCAACTTGACTGTTTGTCATCAATCATAACTTTGGAAACTATTTTTTTTGCTATAAATGCTTGTGCGTTATCATATGGAATGGATGCTATATCTTCTGCTTTAAACGGACCATATTTTGCCATGTCTACACCTATAATTTGTTCTGCATCCTGCAAAAATCGCACCAATATGGGTTTAGTTTTCTGTGCAATAGATATAGATTCAAGGAGTTTGGAATTGCCATGTAGTATTCCAGTTAGAATCATATTTTTTCTATCATTCATGTCGGTGTTGGAATCAAGAATGAATTTTTCTTCGTCTAGAAGATTTGTTCTAGTAATTTTTGGATCAGTGGTTATTTTTTCTAATCTGAGATGTAAGAGTAGTGTTGCAAGTTCTGAAGCTATGGCATAAAGTCGTATGCTAATTCCTTCTTCAATACCTCCATATTTTTCCCTTACCATAGTTCCTAAAATTGATGAGATTGACTGATAATAGCCATGGGGCAGTTCTTGGATAAATTCATTCTCAAATTCCCGCTGAATAGTCATATAGATTGAATTTAGGCTGATCTTTGCGTGTTCCATTGATTATCCTTAAATTATAGCCATATATTATTGCATAAGGGTACTAATGCCATATAGAGTCAACCACGGAAAAGTTGTTCCAATAAAGTACTCGTCCGACGAGGTATTTTCAAAGATTCAACATGAAAACATAAAATTCATAGATCTACAATTTACAGGTCTTACAGGACGTTTTCACCATACAACGATCTCCGCAAATACGTTTACCGCAGAACAAATGAAGGATGGTCTACCAAAACTTGATGGTTCATCCATAGTGGGATTTACTAATATAGACGATTCAGATTTGATATTAAAACCAGATCCAAACACTTTTGCAGTTATTCCATGGATGACAGAGAATAAAACTGCAAGACTGTTGTGTGATGTATACTGGGGAGAAAACAGAGGTAGATTACGAAATGATCCTAGAGGGATAGCACAAGAAGCTGAAGAATATGTAAAGAGTGCAGGTTTTGATACAAGTATGTGGGGACCAGAAGTTGAATTTTTTGTTTTTGATAAAATACACTGGGACGTACTGACTCCCTATAAAGGACAATCATATTCTATAGAATCCGCTGAAGCTCCATGGAGTCAAGAAGGGACAGGATATCCTATGGGCTTACAAGAAGGATATTATCCAAGCACACCATCTGATACATTAACACCCTTTAGAAACGAATGTGTAAACATTTTAAATGAAAACTTTGGCATTTTATGTGACAACCACCACCATGAAGTAGCTACTGCTGGACAATGTGAAATCGATATAAGATATGATGGACTTACAAACTCGGCCGATGCAACACAATCATATAAATTTGTAATTAGAAACATTGCAACAAAATTCAGCAAGATAGCCACCATGATGCCAAAACCCATATCAATGGATTCTGGTTCTGGTATGCATACAAACGTAAGTCTTTGGAAGAACAAAATGAATGCATTCTTTGACATTGATGAGAATATGGAATTGAGTCAGACTGGATTGTATTTCTGTGGAGGAATACTAAATCATGCAAAAGCCCTATGTGCAATTAGTAATCCAACAACAAATTCATATCACAGATTGGTGCCAGGGTATGAAGCACCTGTCTATATAGCATGGAGTGGTAGCAATCGTTCGGCAATCGTACGTGTACCAAGACATTTCAAAGGAAAAGGATATGCGTATTTAAAGAGGCTTGAATTTAGAGCGCCAGATCCATCAGCAAATCCGTATCTTGTCTTTTCATCGGTTTTAGCTGCAGGACTTGATGGCATTAAGAAAAAGATAGATCCAAAAGAACCAGTTCAAGAAGACATATTCAAAATGAGCAAATCTGAAAGAATAAAACGCAATATTGGAATTCTACCAGCTAATCTTGGTGAAGCGCTTGATGAGCTTGAAAGCGATCGAAAATTCCTCAAATCAATTTTACAAAATGATGTATTGGATAAAATAATTGATCTAGGACGCAAGGATCAAAAAGAGATAGCAATCAGACCACATCCGCACGAATTTTATCTTTATTTTGATGTATGATTCAAGCTGAACGAACTACCCAGAATATACTCCAAAGAGAACCACTAATTAATCCAAAACCTACAATGAGTCGGATTATTCTGTGATCTTCGATCGTTGCTGCTTTATACAATTGTATACCTCCGACAAGTCCTATTATCAATACTATTATGCCAATAACAACTGCTAATGGATCCGCATTTGGGTTAGTTAAAGGGTTAAACAGTCCAGCTAAGAAAGCAAAGAATATTACTAAATATGTATATGTGATAAATTTTTTTATGTTTTCAGATAATATCATATTATATCAATTATTAATTAATAAATAAAGTTAGAGTATAATGTATCAATTTTACATTCCCATGCCGCCCATATCAGGCATGCCACCCATACCTGGAGGCATACCTCCTGGCATTCCTCCTTCAGCACCTGGAGGAGGTCCAGCAGATTTTGCAGTAGCTACAACATCGTCTATACGAAGAATCATGCATGCAGCTTCTGTAGCAACAGAGACAATTTGATGTTTTACAGCTAGTGGTTCTATTATGTTGTTGGTACTCATGTCGCCAATCTCTCCGTTTATAACATCTATTCCGATCCATTTTTCGCCTTTTTGTTGTTTTGATCTAAGAGAAGTTATTGTATCAATGGGATCAAGTCCTGCACTTTCGGCAAGAACAAGTGGAATTGTTTCAAGTGAGTCTGCAAATTTTTCTACTGCTAATTGCTCTCGACCTTCTAGTGATTTTGCCCAATTACGAAGTTTTGATGAAGAATATGCCTCTGGAGCACCGCCACCCGCTACGATAAATGGAGATTCCATTACATCTTTTATTACCATTAATGCATCGTGTGCGGATCTTTCTACTTCGTCCACAACTTTTTGTGATCCAGCACGAAGTAACATTGTAACAGATTTTGGTTGCTTGCAACCTTCTACAAAGACCCACCTATCTTCTTCGATCTTTCTTTCTTCTACGAGTTCAGCAGATCCCAAATCTTTTTCAAACAGATCATTCAAATTTGTCACTATTCTAGCACCAGTGGCTTTAGCAAGTTTTGTCAGATCACTTTCTTTTATACGTCGTATTGCCATGATATTGGCTTTGGCCAAATAATGTTGTGCCATGTCATCAATACCTTTTTGACACAATACGACATTGGCTCCAGAACCGATAACTTTATCCACCATATGTTTGAGCATACGGTTTTCTTCTTCGAGAAAAGATTGTATTTGTTGTGGGTTTGAGATATTTATCTTGGCGTCAGTTTCTGTTTTGTTTATTTCCAAAGCAGTATTAATCAGAGCGATTTTTGCTGTTGTTATTTTTTTAGGCATTCCTCCATGAACTACCTCTTTGTCTAAAACTATTCCCTGTACTAGATGAGAATCCTTTATAGATCCACCAGCTTTTTTCTCTACTTTGACATCATCTATGTCAATTACAAATTTGTCACCAATTTTATCCGATACAGCAATAATTGCTTTTACCATAATATCTGCTAGCATGTCAGAATCTTTTCTAACAAGTTTTGTCTGCATAGAAGTTTTGGCAATTTTTGTAAGAATTGCCTTGTCGTCTGCAGTTACGGTTTCAGATATATCTTGAAGATATTGTTTAACTTTTTTAGCCGCTTTTCTGTAACCGTCGACTATAATCGTTGGATGGACATTTTTTGTTATTAAAGATTCGGCATTATTCAAGAGTGCACCTGCAAGAATTACGGCCGATGTGGTACCATCTCCTACTTCATTATCGGTAGTTTTTGCAATTTCCACCAACATTTTTGCCGCAGGGTGCTGGACGTCTATTTCCTTGAGAATTGTAGCCCCATCATTTGTAATTGTTATATCGCCAAGTGAATCCACTAGCATTTTGTCCATTCCTTTTGGACCTAGACTAGTGTTTACAATTTCAGCAATTATTCTAGATGCAGCAATATTGTTTTTTTGAGCTTCGCGACCTTTGGTTTCGCTTGCACCATCTTTAAGTAATACGACAGGCATATTTGTCTTTGTTGCTTGAACATTGCTCATACTACAGCAATATTTTATACCCTATTTTTATACCTTTTTATCAAAATATGGTACAAGGTCAGCTACTCTAATTTTGTGCGTAAATCTAGAACTTTCTTGATAATTATAGGCAGGGACGTGACCTCTTACAAAATATGGTATAGGCAACGACAAAACAAAAAATGCCAAAATAAATTCAAATCAAGTAAAAATCTTCACAATAACCCAAATTTCATAATCAAATACATAGATCACTTTCTACATATAATATTATACAAATCACAATATTTGGTAGGAGTTTTAAATCGGTTCAGATCAATAGGAATAGATGAAGTCGACGAATAAGAGGTCATATTCGGAAATATTTTCAATGCTAAAAGATCATAACAAATGGTTTTCTGAGTCGATTCCGCTTATTGCAAGTGAAAATGTGCCAAGTCCGGCAGTAAGGGAAGCAATGATATCAGATTTTGCTAATAGATATGCTGAAGGTTGGCCAGGAGAGCGAGTCTATGCAGGATGTATCTATATCGATAAAGTGGAGTTTGAATGCATGAGACTTGCCAAAAAACTTTTTCGTGCAGAATTTGCCGACGTAAGGCCGATATCTGGGGTTGTTGCAAATCTTGCGATATATTCTGCTTTTACTAATCCCAAAGATGTGATGATTACTTCATCCATACCTGCTGGAGGTCACATATCACACGGGAAAAAAGAACATTCTGGAACTGCAGGATTGGTACACGGTCTCAATATAGAATTCTATCCGTTTGATTCACAAGAGATGACAATAGATGTTGACAAAACCAAACAAAAAATAAAAACTTTAAAAAAAGAAAACAAGCTTCCAAAAATGGCCATGTTTGGAGGCTCGCTGTTTTTATTTCCACATCCTGTAAAGGAGCTATCTGATTTTCTAAAAGGATATGATATACACATAAACTATGATGCAGCTCATGTGGCAGGTTTGATAGCAGGTAAACAGTTCCAAGATCCGATTAGAGAGGGTGCAGATACGTTAACAATGAGTACTCATAAAACACTCTTTGGTCCGCAGGGAGGATTAATTTTAGCAAAAAACACCCATTCTGAAGATATCAAAAAAGCTACATTCCCTGGTCTTACAAGCAATCATCACATACATCACATGGCGGCAAAAGCAATAGCGTTTACAGAAGCACTGGAATTTGGTAAAGAATATGCAAAGCAGGTAATTAAAAATGCAAAGGCATTAGCTCAAGAGATGAGTAATCTTGGTTTCAAAGTTTTGGGTGAATCTAGAGGATTTACAAAATCACATCAAATAGCTGTAAACATATTGGAATATTTGGATGGTGGAGAAGCTGAACATGTGCTTGAAAAAGCCAATATTATAGTAAACAGACAACTAATACCTGGAGATATCAAGGCTGGGCGTAATTACTTTCATCCTAGCGGTATACGATTAGGAGTATCAGAAATTACGCGGTTAGGTATGAAAGAATCAGAGATGACTGAAATTGCCTTGTTTCTAGCTAAAATTATCATACAGGATAATGATCCAAAGAAAATACTACGTCAAGTAAAATCATTCAGACGTGACTATCAAAAAGTCGGCTATTGTTTTGATCAAAAAACAAGTGGATATGAGTATGTTCAATTACGTTAGAAATTAATTTGCAAAATCAGAAAGCAATGATTGATCTCCTGTAGATTCGCCAAAAACAAGTTTAATTTCATCTGCTAAAGCATGTATTCTTCCATATTGATAACTGCCCACATCATATTTATCTACTAATCTAATAGCAAATCCAAGATACTTTTCTACTCCAGCTCTAGTTATTGTCCCGATTGGAACATTACCACATACACATTTTTTAGAAAGTGGCGGTCTTCTATATTTTTTATCACAGCTAGTACATCTAAAGATCTGTTTGTTATATGATCTAAGATTTCCCATTATATCTGGAACTAAATGTGTAGAAACAATGTTAGAAACAGTTTTGGCTTGATCTACAGCATTTATTATCTCGGCATTTTTTATCTGTAAATCCAGCTTGGCATGTACTGATGTGAGAGTTACGTATGCTGAATGAGGATTGGATGATGCTAGTAATGATGTTTCATGTGTAAAGTCATATCCAGAATACATTTCTCTTTTTCCCAAACGATCTTTTACTGTTACAACTGATTTTACATCTGTCGCTTTTGGCATGGATTTAGTAATTTTGTAAAATTCAATGGGAAAATTTTTAACCACTTCTAAATTATGCGCTTGCGGTTGGGATTCATTCGGAAGTACTAGAGGTTGTATAAGCAGTGGAGCGTCCATCAATCCACCGATCCGATCTGAGAGAAAATTCTTTGAGAAGTTTAACAATGCATCTGCATAAAGCATTATAGAGTCTGCATCACCGTCTGCATCCCTACGTTTTGCAGAATGCCAGTTTGGAGTGCCAAAACATGTTTGAGTATCCGTAAATCCAATAACTCTAGCCAATATACCTACTGACGTATGTGGTGCAAGGCCAATTACAAGATGTCCTAACAGATCTTTTAGGTTCGAAATGTTGTAAAAACATGGGTTACCATAGATCTTTTCAAGTTCCATATCCACATACTTTGAGACATTTATCAGATGTTTTGCGCAATCTATTGGTATTACAACATCTTGCATCCTTATTTCTATGGTCTGATTATCACTAATCAGATCGTTACCTTTGTAATCTTTTGTATATCCTAGATCTCGAAGCTCTTCAACGCTTGTGTTAATCCATTCTGGTCTAAAATGTGTAAGTGGGGTGTTAGTAGCATCAAATCTGATTGTACCGTCTCGGAATACAGTTAGACCATAGTTTTGTCGAATTAGTCCTTTTTCAAGTGGCTCTGCTATCTTGTATTGACTAATAAGATCTACAACACCTTTGAGTGGTGACTTTGCTCTAATATTTACTGTACTTTGTGCCTTGATGAGAAATTCTTTTAATGGAAATTTTTTGTTGGAATAAGCATAAATTGGTTTTTCACAATCATTGCAAAATGGTTCATCTGCAAGTTTTTTGCATTGTTTACATTTGTATGATATAGAAGTTTTTTTGCCACACCCATTGCATTTTATTGTCAGAGATATCTTACCGCATGATGCACATATTCGATCTGATATGTTGGCATAGAAATCTTCACGTTTTGCAGCCTTTGTAATATCACGTGTTGGACCACCAGTTTTATTTACTGGAAAAAGGCAATGAACTGGAGGCTTCATATCTCGCGGTGCCGCCTTTTCTGGACGGCCTATTCTTATTCCTACTGAAACAGAATATTTTGGGCGGACTGTTATGCCAGAAGTTTTTGATATTGTTTCAAGTACGTCGTATTTTTCAGAGATGGAAATAGGATGTTTATACAACAGATGATATAAGATATGTGCTTCATCACCTTTTAACATAATATGTGACTTTGATATTGTGTGAGGAATCCCAATTTTCTCTAGTGCTGCTTTTGCTTTATGTTCAAGGACTATTTTTTGGGGATCATATTCTACGGGAGAAAGTAGACTTTGTAGACCGTTCTTGTCTAATTGATCCCAATAATGAAGATATTTTGGATGTAATGCCATACCTAATTTGGAGCACATAATCAAAGCATGATCTAGAGTTGGAGGGATTTTTACGTATTTTAAAGCCAAATCTTTGTCTTTTAACCTCATTTCTTCGACCCAATATTCTTCAACATATCCTGTTGGCATCATTTGGGCATTGTTTTCGAGAAAATCTCCAAATGAGACTAAAACATCTCCTAGATATAGTATTTTTGCAATCTGATTGCGCACATCCCTGCCATGTATTGCATCACGAATCTTGATCACGTCGCCGTTTTTAAGCAAAACAATCGGAGTTTCGATAGAATCTACCATGGCCACCACAGCTCCCTTGCCTGGTATGTCGGTCTTTATCTGAGTTCCAACTGTTATGGTATGATCTAGAATTTCAGGTATTGCCGGATGAAATCCCATAGAAGTAAAGCCAGTATTACATGCCCTACCATAACGAAGTCTAAAACCCCCACTGCCATTTTGAGTTGATAAAACCGATCTGCCTACTATAACTTCATCCATTCTCTTTGATGAAGCATCTTCATCATCACCTGATTGCACAACACCTTTTAGATCTTTGAGCCATTCCCATCCATCCATATTGTATTTTTCTATGCGTTTTAGCAGTTTTTTTGATCTACCTATGAGACCATCGTTGATTACTCTTAATGTTCCACCTCTTACTTGATCCGTTTTTATTCGAGTCATACCTTTGTGATTAACAACATCAAATGGATCTGTGCTAGGTCCATCAATTTCCACTGGTAGATTGGATATCACTGTTACGATATCTTCGTCTAATACATGAAATTGAAAATTACTAGCTTCACGTTCGTATGTACGTAGCTCTTCTACAAAACGACCTGTTTCGTCGTCTCCAAATGAGTTGGCCTGATAAGTTCCAAGACCTACAGTTTTTCTTACATGATCAGCTATAAGTATGGTTACTGCAGATTCCGTACCTCCTGCAGAACGCATCGGACCTGCTATAGATACTGAAAGGTATTCTGTACCGTCTTTATTTTTGCGTATCTGTACATCAGATATTCCCTGCAAAGGGGCAATTGTAACACCTTCAGTTACAATGGCCAACCCTACCCTAACTGCCAAATCTAGACGATCTTTAAGCGTTGTATCTTTTGGTTGATATTTGCCCAAGGCTAGATCTTTTGCAAATGTCATGGCAGCAAATTCTTTTCCATTATTTTTGAGCAAAAGTCGGATTGGTGTTGCTATCTCCTCGATTTCGTGCATTTTTGCCACTCTATCTGCTAAATCATATGCAATTTTTGGTTCAATAGACGAAGTAACATCGGTTAGAACTGATTTTGCCTTGGCTATATGCTCGTATACTTTATCAGTTTTAACCGTCAAATCACTGTAATATTCAGCATAGTAATCTGGAATGTCCATACTGCGTATATGTTCTATTGCAGTATTCATAACCACCAAATTACCGTTTGGATCTGTTCACTGTCTTAATAATGTCTACAAGTTTATTGCTCTTGTCTTTTTTCTCTAGTATAGTTCCAAGTACGATCGCGTCAGCTCCAGCATCGGCTATCTTTTTTGCTCCTTTTGCGTCTCTTATACCTCCCCCAACTATCAAGAATCCATCAAAGACCTTTCTAACCATCTTTACCATATCCGGCCTTACGCTCTCAGATGCTCCAGATCCTGCTTCTAGATATACAAATCTCATTCCCAAACATCTAGCAGCCATTGAATATGCAGCCGCTATGCTAGGTTTTTCAAATGGAATGCCTTTAGCATTACCTACAAACCATGCAGCTGTACCTTCTCCTATAATCAAATATGCAGTAGGAAGTGACTCTAGACCCAATCGAATGACATTGGGAGCACCAAGAGCCTGTGCTTGTGAAATATAGTATGGATTTTCTGAGTTTAAGAGAGAACTAAACAGAATTGCATCTGCGTTTGGAACCACACCAGTAATGTTACCTGGGAATAAAATTATTGGAATTTTAACCACTTTTTTTAGTTTTTTAACGGTTTCAGCAATACCCATCTGATCCGTTGAAGTAGAACCTCCTACTAGAATAGCTGATGCGCCAGCAATCTCGGAGCTTTTTGCAAGGTCTACTGACATGGATACATTAGCAATCTCAGAATCAATTAAAACAAATACAAGACATCTCTTCTTTTTTAGATCAGATAATCTCTTTTCGACGCTTCCAACAACCATACATTAGATGAGCGCTAATCTATGTTTAAAGTTTAATTATGGGAGTATACAAATCTATATAGCTATGAGTGAAAATAAAGATGTAAATTTTAATGCCATAATGCACAAATTGATTAAAAAATCGCTATTTACAGAACGACAAATTGAAATTTTAGGTAATATTAAAGGTATAACAAAAACTGAGTTTCATATAACTAGAGGCGCATATTATAGGCAAGTCGCACAAGTTCGAACTAAATTAGCTAGTCTTTACTATACACAGGCACTTTTAATGAGTTTAGGTGTGATAAAATCAAGTGATATAGATGTGATAATTAAATTATCAAAGCAGATTGATGTTCTTAAAAATAGTGATATTTTTCCAGAGAAAGAAGAAGATGTGATGCGTGTTGTTGATCTAATAGTAAAACAAGCATGTAATACGTGATTATTATATGAACTAGTAAATTATATCACTATATTATAGTGATATATGATATAATAATATTAACGTAAAGTGTGAACTATTGCTATTCATCACAGTAATTTGTAACATAATCACAAAATATGTGATGTTGATAGAATTACCAAGTGTGGAGATTATTCTAGCTGGTTTAGTCATATTTTTACTGGGTTTCTTTACAATAATCATATATTTCAAGGTAAAATCATACGTAAATATCAAAACGATGAACAATGACCCTGCACAATTAGAACGGTTAGAGTACTATGAACGACAATTAATTGATCTAAAAATAAGACTCGACACGATTGATTTAGAAAATATGCCCGAATCCGAAGCAATCAAGTCCAAAAAGACAACATTAGAGTCATCAGAGACAGAACAAGTCAAAAAAAGTGATGAAAATAGAACATTTCTGCCTCCAGTTGTGCCTGTTTCCAAGTATAATGATGTGATTGATGTGATATTACATGCCATCACAGATAAATCAATGACTTCACGTGATATACAAATCACTATTGGAAGAACTCGTGAACACACATCACGCCTCATGAAAAAACTCTCATCAGAAGGTCTAGTCCAACGTCACTCTGGAACAAAGCCATATGTCTATTCAATTACTAAAGAAGGAGAAAAAAGACTAAAGATGAAACCAACTTTATCATAACAGATCCAAGACCAGACCTGTTGTTTCATTTTGTTTTATTATCCATTTTTTTGTTCAAGTTTGAACCACAACATATCAAATGCAGTATGTTTATCAACCGTTTGTATTAATTCATTTTTAACCCATATTTTCATCGATTAGGGAGGGGGTATTTCATCTAATTTTCTAGGCGTGATTTAGCATTTGATCTTTACATCTTTTTAATATCATAAATATATCATGTAATCATTCATATTTTCAGTATATCATTTATTTTATAATATATAATTACTATAAAAAAATAGTATAATAATTAGATATAAATTCTAGTCGTATGAGAAATATGAAGAACTAGACCGCTTCTAGGCGTAAATTGGAGAGTCATGAAAAATCTAAAACATTGTAAGCTTTTATACTATTCGCTACTTTAGTTTGTGATTGATTGCAAAAAACTCTGCCATTTCTGGTATGCATAAAAAGACTCATAGTGAGAGACTTGAAATTGTACGTAAATTTGCAGATTTAAACAAGGCGGAAGTTGAAGTTTTACATTCCACTGGAGGTATAGGATTTACTGAGGCGGATCTTATGGTGGAAAATGCTATAGGCACATTTGCTTTACCGTTAGGTATCGCCACTAATTTTATCATAAATCATCGTGACTGTCTAATTCCCATGGTTATAGAAGAACCATCGGTTATAGCTGCAGCTTCACGTGGAGCCAAAATTGCTCGCGCTTCCGGAGGATTCAAAGCCAAATGTGGTCCATCGCATGTGATTGGCCAGATTCAACTTGTAGGTATAAAAAATCTAGAATTAGCATCCCGTAATGTAAAACGATCGACTTTGAAGATATTGCGTATGGCCAACAAGCAAAGTCATACACTCTCAAAAATGAACCGAGGTGCTCTAAAGATCTCTACTCGTCAGATAGATCCGCCATCTGGACCCATGTTGATAGTTGAGATTCTAGTTGATGCTGCAGATGCAATGGGAGCAAACGTAACAAATTCCATGTGTGAAGCAATAGCACCGTTGCTTGAAAAATTAACGGAAGGTAGAGCATTATTGCGAATTCTTTCCAATTATTCTACCACTCGAATTGCCCGTGCAAGTGCCATATTTCGTAAAGATTTGATTGGAGGTAGTCGCATAGTAGATGACATGGTTCGTGCTTTTGAATTTGCTCAATATGATGTAAACAGAGCTGTAACTCACAACAAAGGAGTTATGAACGCCGTGACTGCTATCTCAAACGCCACTGGTCAAGATGGCCGTGCTCTAGAGGCAGCTGCTGGAGCATATGCTGCTAGGAATGGTAGATATGAGCCTTTTACTATTTGGTCGAAAGATGTCAAAGGCAATCTCAATGGTACGATAGAGATGCCCATGCAAGTTGGAACTATAGGCGGAATAGCGGCAGTTCATCCTATAGCACGTGTTTGTATAAAAATAGCTAGGGCAAAATCTGCCCGTCAACTTGGATGTGCTATAGTATCTGCAGGTCTTGCCCAAAATTTTAGCGCGTTACATGCACTAGTTACTGATGGAATACAACATGGACATATGAGATTACATGCTCGTAACATAGCTATAACTGCTGGCGTTCCTTTTGACAAAGTTATAATGGTTGCAAGTAAGATGGTGGATGCTGGAAACATTTCTGTGACCAATGCAAAATGCATTATGCGCGATATTTCGTCTACTCGCAACGTAAAAGAATAGACAATATTATGCAAAAAGTATACCCATTTTTATGCACTAGCATCAGTCTAGATATAAACCGGGCACGTATCACATGACCCTTCTCTTACGGTATAAAATACATCTCTAGCCACCTTTGAACAGAAGACATTTTTGCACAAAAATACGCCTGATCCACCAATAATCTTAAATACTAAAAGTTAAAACAAAAATTGTATGCAAAAAGGGATATTCAACATATCGATTGTTATTCTAACATTATCGATTATATTTAGTATGCCCATAGCATCTGCACAAGAAAGCACAGTTGACCAGCTTACAATTGAAGTGGATGAAGAGATCTATGTGTATGGTAATGAGATAATGGTTACCATAGTTTTGCAAGAACATTCAGATCCAAAAAATGGTGTGGGAATTCTCATTACAGGTGGTGTTAATAATTCAGTTGTACATATAGATCAAATTAATGAAATCACACCTAAATCATCTGAGACTGTTATCATACAGGCTAGTGGATACAGATGGTTAGAATCTGGAATTTATACTATAACAGCAAATTATGGATCGGTATCTGCTAGCGATGAGTTTGAATTTATTCCCAAGAATGTTTCACCAACAGAGGAAGAAGTTATGATAGAGGAAGAAATAGTGGTAGAGGAAGAAGAGGTTATGATAGAAGAGGAAGAAATAGTGGTAGAGGAAGAAGAGGTTATGATAGAAGAGGAAGAAATAGTACCTCCACCTCAAATGACATGTGCAGCAGGTGAAATCAAAAAAGGTGATGAATGTGTTTCAATATGTGGAGATGGTACACAGTTTATAGACGGTCAATGCACTACTATTTGTGGTTCTGGTACAGAATGGGATGGTACACGTTGTATAGCTTCACTAGAAGATACTACAGGAATGAAAGAACCTGGAGGTTGCCTCATAGCAACTGCTGCATATGGAACAGAGCTTGCACCACAAATACAAACACTCAGAGAAATCCGTGATAATACACTAATGGAGACATCTTTTGGAACATCATTCATGTCAGGTTTTAACACCATATACTACACATTCTCTCCGACAATAGCAGACTGGGAACGTCAAAATCCAGCATTTGCATCCACAGTAGGAGCGTTTCTCACTCCTATGATATCTACTCTCAACATAATGAGTTTGGCAGAAGACACAGACACTAGCGTACTTGCCTTAGGAATCTCTGTTATTGCCTTAAACTTGGGAATCTATATTGGAACTCCAGTAGGTGTCACATATGGAATTAGAAAGATCATTAAACGCTCTAGTGCATAAACTAGATCAAAATGTGCCTCATTTACCACAGCTAAGCTATTTCAATTGATCTTGCCATCTGATTTTTGATGACTAGGCATTCATGAATGTGTGTTGGGAGGCAAGATTACTTTTTGTATGAGGTCACGTCCCTGCCCATAATTATCAAGAAGGTTCTGTATTTACACACAAAATTAGAGTAGGTAACCTCGTACCTTTATTTTATATATGAATTTCCTCATATTTTGAGGATTTTAGGCATAATGGGATTTTTAACAGGATCAAGAAAAATTTATACAGTAAGAAGCTTGTGTCATAATATGAATATCGAGTATGAGGAATTTGAAAATGTCGAAGATCTCTTTATGTATCTAGTTGCAGCTGCATCGCCTATGAAAAATACAATGCCTGTAACTGTCTATAAAGGAAATGTCATGTCATTTATTCCACTGAGTCCTACCACAGGTGATTCATATCTTGTCCTGTATGTAAAAAACGATCTAGAGTCTGGCATATACGAGTTTGACATGTCAACCCGAGAATACAAAAAGGTAAAATCCATTGAGCGTGCTGACAAGGCCTATTTCATATGTATAAAACCAAAACGAAACACATTGGCTGAAATCGCCATGGCAAATCTATAATTTTTTCGTTATAATTTTTTGAGATGAGACAGATCTGCTCTTTGAGTATTTTTCTATAATTTCTTCTGGAGTTCTACCGTTAAACAGATCCTTGCACAGTCCACGCAGATATCTCATTATGGCCCATGTACCTGCTTTTATTATTCCATACATGAAAATTTTCATTGGTGGTCCATATGTTTTATTGCGGAGTATAATTGGAATAATATCATTTATGACCCTCAGGTTGTTTTCCCAACAACGCCAAAAGAGGGTAAACTGGGCTTCGTTGAGATTTCCAAAGTGCATTGAATTTTTCTCACCAAAGTCTTGGTATAATAACGGCGCTACCAATCCTCTAAAGTTCATAGTTCTAAAGTCATTTATCATATCTATCGTATACTGTATGTCATCTGGGGTCTCATCGGGCCATCCTATGATTATTGTTGCAGCAGGGAACCAATGATTTTTGTTGAGTATTTTTGCCCCTTCTACTACTACACTCCCCCATTCATCTGATGAAAATGGTTTTGTCTTGATTCCAAGATGTTTTTTTACCATGGATGGTGAAACCGTTTCTATTCCCAAGTTTGTAGCAAGCCAACGATTGTCTTTTTTCTGTTCATTTATTGAAGATATTTGATGCATAAGTTCTGGATCCGCTGCGACCGCTGAAAATGTCATGTGAGTTGTACCAACAAAGTTTGCACCTAAATTCTTGAGGTTACTCCAAAGATCTGTTATTACATCTCTATTTGGAATAAAATCTCGATTATCACAACCATACAAAAGCATCTCGTCTGAATGTAGCCAAATAGAATCAAATCCATAATCTAGATTTATCTTTGCTTCATGCTGTAATCGTTCCACAGGCAGATCTTTTTTAGAACGCTTGTTTACGTCACAAAAATCACAACCTCTACCGCAACCCCTCATAGCTTCTATAAGTGAATTTACTGTTGGGCCTTCGATTACTGGTATATTCTGAATGTTTTTGACAAAACAATTCATCAATTCGGGAGCATCGCCTTTTTCCATATCTTCGAAGAGATCTAGTGCAAGCTCGTCTGCTTCTCCTACAACTACTGTATCAATTCCATGTATTTTCATACGGTCAGATTTTGCAAGTTCCCATGCTCCATTTCCTCCTACTGCAACGTGAAAATTATATTTCTTTTTTAGCTGTATAATATCAGCACACATTTTCTTAAATTTCATTGCTACGTAAGAGAGTTTTTCAGGAGACATTGTAGTTGTAACAGGAGCCATACCGAGTGGATCCATGACGTTAATTCCTACTACTTTTGTATCTGGACCTATGGATTTGGCAAGATGTTCTGGATTTGCAATAAAGACGTCATTTTTATCATATCCTTGTAACAGGGCACTCTCTACTCTACGAAGTCCGACTTGAGCTACTTTTGCTTCTCCAGTAATGGGATCCGTTTCAACGGCCGGACAAAAAACTTTGTCAAAGACCCATTCAGGAAGAACTTCGTATGGACCACATGCGATAAATCCATACAAAAAGTTTCCACGATAGTTAGTCATCAGACTGCGATCTGCAGTAAGAACAATTCTCTTGCCAGTCATACGTACATTCAAATTTCATAAGATATCTATATATCATTTACGTGTGTGCCTTACGCGCAATCCCAGCCGCTGCTGTGCCCGCACCTATGCCATTATCTATATTTACAACCATAAGACCTGTAGCACAGCTTTGTAACATTGATGAGAGGGCAGCTTCACCTGAACCACCATGGCCATATCCTACCGAACTTGGAACACCAATGACTGGGATATCCGTTAAAGAGCAGACCACTGTAGACATAGATCCTTCCATTCCCGCAACTGTAATTATTGCATCAACATTATGATTAATCATTTCTTTTACTGCATCTAGTAGTCTATGCATTGCTGCAACGCCAACATCATAGCTACACACAGTATTACATCCCATAGCTTCACACATCAAACGAGATTCCTCTGCCACACCTATGTCTGATGTACCTGCTGCCATTATACCAACGGTACCATATTTTTTTATGTTAACCTCGTTGTTATAAAACAGCATTGTGGTGGTATTTTTTCCCACGTTGTATTTTATTCCTAAATCATCTGCAAACTTTGTCATTGTTCTCGCATGATCGATCTTCATTCTAGACACAAGTACGAATCCAGAAGATTCAAGTATTTTCTTAGAGATCGCTAATATCTGCTCGTATGTCTTTGAAGATGCATAAACTACTTCTGGCATGCCGATTCTATTACGTCTTCCAATATCAAGACGGGCAAAGTCTTTAATTTTTTCAATGTTTCGTACAGCAAGCATTTTTTTAGCTTCTTTAGGGGAAATTTTTCCCAATGCCAAAACATTCAATATTTCGTCGGTGTCCATCGGAACTATCAAATTCTTTGGTGTTAAAAATGATCTGCCATAACTCTATAATAGTCCATTTTTTGTTGCATAGACTAAAACGGAACAGATGGTTTTTGAATCAGTAATTTTTCCTGTTTTTATCATATGGATAAGCTTGTTTACATCCATTTTTAACACGGTAATAAATTCGTCAGAATCAAGCTTTGTTGATGAAACTTTTTTGGCATCCAAAGCCACAAAACAATGTATAATCTCAGTACTAGCTCCTATTGTAGGATGATATGAAATAAGCTTTTTCAGGCGTCTTACCGCATATCCTGTCTCTTCAAGCAGTTCTCGTTTAGCACACTGCATTGGTGTCTCTCCTTTTTCAAGTGTTCCAGCAGGAACTTCTAATACATAGCCGTGAGGAAATCTATTTTGTTTTACTAGAATAATCTTACCGTCAGAATCAAATGCAACTATAGCAGCAGCTCCAGGGTGAATTATAATGTCACGTCTAACCTTTCTGCCCTCTATCTTTATGTCATATCGGTATAAATCGATTATTTTTCCTGAATAGATCTTTTTTCTCACGGTAAATTTGCAAAATTATCATAATAATTATCTTGCTTGCACACATATTCCATAGTATATGATATAACTCGATTTTGTGCCCAACAGCCTCTCTGCCCAATTTGAATCAAGTAGGTTATACTAGCTAGATTACATAAGATCATTATTATATCAGAAAATAGTTTATGGCAATAATGAATTATAAAATTAATCTTGCCACAAAAATGCTTTTTAACAAAAGAGGTAGTCTTATCGGAGCTATTTTGGCCATAACCATAGGTATACTTGTGATACATGTAAATTTTGTAATATTTCAAGGATTGTTTGATGCCATAGTTCGTGACATATCAGATTATACCAACGGTGACGTGCTGATTACCAGCGACGAGGATTTCATTACAAAATCAGATCTTTATCTAGTTAACTGGTTTGAACATATAGAGGAGGTGGATGCAGCTACCCCTCGCCTTTATGGTTCGGGCAAATTGGAAACATCAAGTTTTGGAAAACAGTATGAGTTAAACCAAGTTTTACTTATTGGTGTAGATCCTTTTAATGATATTCGAGTTTCAACTGCACATCAAACTGTCTCAGATGGTCAGTATGTTTTTGCACGTAATTCCATGACGATTGGTTCGGCAATCGCAAGTGATTTAGGAGATGTTAAAGTTGGAGACAGAGTTGCTCTAACCGTTACGGATAGATACGGTGTTGACAGAGAACGTAGCTTTGTAGTTTCAGGAATTTCTGCATCTCCTGGCGGTCAAGGTTTTGATTATAGTGCAGTAGTGCATATCAACACTCTACGCGACATGATGGATCGTGATGGACATAGTAGTTCAATTATGGTAAGACTTGTAGATTCGACTAAAGCTGAGGAAGTAAAGAATCAATTTCTAGCGACGTTTGGAGACGATGATTATGAGGCAGAAACCATAGAAGAGTCGGCCGAACAAGAGCTTGCTGGATTTCGTTCTGGCATTGCGATGATAAATATGATAGGATACTTTGGCATGATGTCTGCTGCTTTTGCCATAATAACCATACAGATGATGTTGGTCAACAGTAAGACGCGTGAGGTTGGAATAATACGTTCTATAGGAGCAAAACGTAGTGACATTATGATGGTATTTTTGATACAAGGTATGCTTATCGGTGCCATAGGTGCAGGTGTGGGTACTACAGTAGGGCTTGCATATACTGTGTATGCAAAAGAGACAAACATGACATTTGCAGGAAGCATTCCGTTAGAAGTTAGTTACAACTGGATAAAAATTGTACAGACTGCCGTTTTGGCTTTTGTGTTGGCCATTATAGCATCATTATATCCTTCATTTAGGGCTACAAAATTGTTGCCCGTAGAGGCGATGCGCAGTGTCTAAAGTGGTTTTGGACATCCAATCTGTATCAAAAACATATGGAAAAGGAAACTCCAAAGTTTATGGTATTAACGATGTGTCATTATCTTTGGAATCTGGACAGTTTGTACTAATCGTTGGTAGTTCAGGATCTGGAAAATCTACATTGCTTAACGTTATGGGTATGCTTGATAGACCAACTTCTGGAACTATATTCATAGATGGAATAGACTATACGAAACTTGACGATAATCAAGTGTCTACACTACGTAACAAAAAGATTGGATTCATATTTCAGTTTTCAAATTTACTTTCAGATCTTACCGTGATGGAAAATGTTATGCTGCCTAGACAGATATCTGGAAACGAGTGCAAAGCTCATAGAGATGCGTTTGAACTACTTGGCGCGGTAGGACTTAAAAATCAGGCATACAAACAAGCAAATGCCATATCTGGAGGACAGATGCAACGTGTGGCTATAGCACGAGGGTTGATAAATCATCCATCAATTGTACTTGCCGATGAGCCTACTGGAAATCTCGATTCAGTTAGCTCTAAAGACGTGGTGAATCTAATGAAATCTATAGCAAAGAAACTAGATTGTACATTTGTGATCGTAACTCATGATGAAGAACAATTTGGCAAAGTAGATAGAGTAATAACGATAAATGATGGAAAAATTGTAAAAGATACTGCCATCCTAGACTCGTATGGAGATAACACATGATTGTTCAAATCTTGGCATTGGTGATACTTGTATCGAGTTTGCTTGGATCACAGGTTGTAATGGCACAGATTCCCACTGGGCAATCACCGTTTGAGAGAACATATACTGGAATAAAATTACTCGATGCATATTTTGGAACCGCAGAGGAAAAGATGGAGATCGAGCCTGGCGATTTTCATGTGCCATTCACAATTGTTTTTTCAAATGTAGGTAATTCGGACATAGTTGGACTAACAGGTGATCTTGCAATGCCGATAAATTTTAGATCTTTTGGATTGGACGCATCCATGGTTAGAGCAGATACCGAAGCTAGTGTAAGAGCAGGAGACTCTTTTACGCTGACGTTTTACATAGATGTTGGAGAACATACAAAGATAGGAAAATATACGGGAACTGTAATAACAGAATATTCTAGACTGCGCGAAACAGGACAGCGATCCGAACTATTTACATTTGATTTTGAACTTGTAGGAAGAAGTATAATTGATGCAAGTGTGATCAATCCATTTGTATCTTCATTTGGGTATAACAACATAACAATAAATCTAAAGAACACTGGATCAGCTTCGGCTAGTGGTGTTATAGCAAATATACGTACACTGTCAATGGATGATAATATTGAATCTGTAGAATCTCAAGGAATTGTAATCTTTGAAAGTATCTGGAATATAGGTAACATAAAAGCAGGAAAAGCCAAAAATATTACTACAAATATCTATGTACCTGGCGACCTTGCAAGTAAAACTATCAAATTTCCATTAAATATAAAATACTTTGATGCACAAGGATTAGTCCAAAATGTAGAAAGAACTGTAGACATTTATGTACAAGGGCTCGTAGATCTGCACATATACGGAATAAATGTAATTGATATATCAAACAAGCAGACGATAATAGGACACATACTCAACGAAGGAAACGAGAAAGCATTATTTGCATTTGTTACAGTAGAATCACTCAAAGGATCAAATATTAAAAATGCTACACAGTTTATTGACGATATTGACATAGATTCTCCTGTGCCATTTAACATACCAATAGAATTTGATGGTATGCCCCAATACGGATATCATGATATCAAAGTAGACGTAAGGTATAAAGACGGAATTCGAAATGAGACTACCATAACCTATAATGCCACAGTGTTCATTCCCGAACCCATTGATAATGATGGAGTGGATGTAACTGCGATAGTTTTGGTATTACTGACTATATTTGTAGTTGTTATTGTGTTCATTTTTATGATAAAGAACAAAAGAAAAGTCCGCAATGATTAGGTTTGTACTCTAATATAATGTGTAGTTATTTGATCATTTTAATTATTTAATGTGAAACAAGCAATACTATATTTGTTAATGTAAAATTTCTTCATAAAATAATATTTTTTGTGTAAGAATTATTGATCCATGCTTATATAGCTACAAGTTCTATACTAAATGATATAAAATGACATGTAAAGGCATCTGTATTAGATACAAAGCTCAAAAACCAGTTGGAACAGGAAGATATGCATCTGGACAAAGACGTTGTCAAATTTGTGAGATTTTTATCAAATGGGAAGGCCTTTGGTGTCCATGTTGCGGATACAGACTTCGTACAAAACCACGTAATCTAAAATACAAGGCAAAATTGCGCGCCAGAGTAGAAGAGACTCATAAAGAAGTAAAGGCAGTACCCTTAAAGGTATAATATACACACATTAAACGTGAATAAATACAATTATTTTTCTTCAAAGATCGTATATGCTTCTGATCGCACGTTTTCCATTCGTATAATTGATTTTGAAAATGGAAGATTTGTATCTATTTCAGAAGGTACAGGTAGGCCTAGACTTGGATCCATATTTGCATCTGTAGCAACTGGGCCAGTTCCAGCCACGACCTCGGTAATACCAGCCAAAGGAGACGAAATATTTCTTAAAATGGTAGCCGAGAGGACAAGTGCTACTGTGCAAGGAATCTCTGTCGTGTCGGCAAATTTCATACGTGAACTTGACGCAGAATCAGCAAAGACGTTAATGGGTGAAATTGCTGAGGCTGTTCGTAATGTTTGATCTTAGAAAATATCTTGCGACCGTGTCAAAGACAAAAGATGTACGCATCATAAAGAAGCGTGTTTCAACAAAATATGAGATTGCAGCCATTACGGCAAAACTTGATGGCCGTGAAGCTTTGATCTTCCAAAACGTTGAAAACACAAAATTTTCCATAGTATCCAATTTAGTTGGCACAAGAAAGAGGTTTGCTCAAGCGGTCAAATCCAAGCCCGAATATATACATCAGACGATAGCGGAGGCAATTAAAAAGAGCAAAAAACCAAATATTACAAAATCTGGTAAATTTATGGAAAACTCTTCAAGAGATTTATCGATTCTACCAATAATAAAACATTATGAAAAAGAGTCTGGACCATTCATTACATCGTCTATAGTATACGCTAAAAATCCCGAAACTGGGGAACAAAACTCATCTTTTCACAGAATCATGCCTATGAATAATAAACATATGACAATCCGAATGGTTGAGGATAGACATCTGCATAGATGTTTTATGTATGCAAAAAAACACGGTGAGGATCTCCGCGTAGCAATTACGATCGGTGTACATCCTGCCGTGTCTATAGCTGGTGCATACCAAGAAAAATGGGGAAAAGACGAAATGGGGATCGCTAACTCACTTTTAGGATATAAACTCAAAGTTGCAAAATGTCCATATTCTGGAATGCATGTTCCTTTTGATGCAGAGATTGTGATTGAAGGACGTATTATGCAGGACAAAGTACATTCTGAATGGATGGTTGAAATGCTTCGAACATATGATCATAAACGTCTTCAACCAGTAATAGAATTAGATAGAGTATATTTTAGAAATAATCCATTATTTCATGACATACTATCTGGATATGCAGAACACAGATTATTAATGGGCATGCCAGCAGAATCAAAACTAAACATCATGTTAAAAAAATCTTTTTCAGTGGTGCGCAAAGTTTCCCTTACTGACGGAGGTTCTAACTGGATGCATGCCGTAGTGCAGTTGGGAAGAAAAGCCAAGCTTGGTGAACCAAAAAAAATTATTAAAGAAACATTCAAGATTCACAGATCACTAAAACGTGTAACAATAGTGGATTCGGACATCAATTTGGATTCTGCTGTTGAGGTAGAATATGCCATAGCTACAAGATTCCAAGCTGACAAGGATCTAGTGATACTCAAGAATATACGTGGGTCGAGCTTGGATCCATCTAGTAATCAAAAAACTCTAAAAACTGCCAAAATTGGTATTGATGCCACTATGCCATTAGGAAAACGGTTAGATGGATTTGAATTAGCTAAAATTCCGTTCATAGACAAGGTAAATGTAACAAAGCTATAGGATCAGCACGCATTAATTTTATAACGAGGGTCATAATGCGTCTACATAGAAATGTCTATGGTCTATTTGATTTCAGCTGTATCCTATAATTCAGATCATAAAATCCATCTGCTCCGACAGCATAAAGATGTCGGGGGTGCTATTGAAGAAGGCGAACTTGTGGAAAGGTCAAAGGTTGCATCCAATATAAGAAAAGGCATGATATATCACACCATACGAAAAGGTTCAAAATCATGGATTATCGGTCAGAGAATAACGGTCAAAAAAGTGCAATCTGACTATTGTGTTAGAACCGACAACAACCGTGTAATATACGACAATCTTGGCGATATAGCTGAATTAGAAAAAGAGTCAAAATGAAGTTAATTCGTACATTTGTTAATTACATGTAAATTAAATACCTAAACTTTATCAAACCCTGAAAGATAAAATATAATGATGAGTAAATTTGAGATTGGTTTAGCAAGTGTAATGGGCGTACTCGTTTTAGGTATCCTAGCGTTAATTATTGCATCACCAGATTCCATCCCTTCAGGCATCTCAACGCCCATGATGGAAATGGCTAAAGAACCTGTGGTAGAAGAGATGATAGTTGAGGATGAAATAGAGATGATGAATACTGATGAAAAAGTGGTGATGGCTAACAACACCACTTTGGTATCAATACCATCAGGTTCAGGAATTCCAGTATGTGCAGAAACTAACGAATGTTTTATACCATTCAAAGTAGAAATAATTTCTGGTGGAACTGTAACCTGGAGTAATGATGACGTGGCAGCGCACACCGTGACAAGTGGTACTCCATCTGACGATACAGGTAATATTTTTGACAGTGGTTTGTTTATTGCAGGATCTACTTTTGAGCATACATTTGATGATTTTGGTACATATGACTATTTCTGTCTGGTACATCCGTGGATGATCGGAACAGTACATGTACAGTAGATATTATTCAACATATAGAATAATTATCATTCACAGCTAATTACGCCACCAAGTTTTTTTGGAATTTGGTAGAGTTTTAGTTGATTTTTCTGGAAATATTCCTTGTGGTCTGTATATCAACACCACAATCAATATTATTCCTAACAAAAGATATTCTAACCATATTACATCAAATGGTATAAATTCTTCCAAATATTCTTTAAAATAAATTATCGCCTTGCGTATTGTAACAAAAACTAACGTGCCGATCAAAACACCTTTGTTGTTGGCAAGTCCTCCTATTATGATCATCACAAATGGCCAAAACGTCCAGCTCAATCTATCATATGCAAATGCTATGGTGTTACCGACATAAAACGCGTAAAGCGCGCCACCAACTGCGGCAAGTGCCGCAGCCATCATGATGGTTCTAATACGGATCGATTTTATGTCTTTGCCCAAAGCTTCCGCAGCAGTTTCATCATCTCTTACAGCTCTCAATAATCTACCTAACGGAGATCTAGTTACGCGGCGTACGTACAAGTAAACTGCAGCTGCGATGCCGCCTAGTGCTACTGTAGCAATTGGAAATCTCAAATCTCCTGTCAAAAATGAAAGTGGATCAGGTACATGTACTCCAATTGATCCTCCGACAAGTGGAGTATAGTTATTGCCAATTATTCGTATACTTTCTCCTAATGCGAGTAAAACAATTGCTAGATAATCTCCTCGTAATCTGATTCCAGGATATGAAGATGCCAAACCCACTATACTACCAATAATGGCAGCTATTCCTAAAGTGAGAACAAATACTATAATACCTATTCCAGTATTGTCTACAAGCCATATGTTAATCTCAGAGATTATTGTAAAATTATCCCGTATATAGTCACCTTCTATACCTGCCATACTAGCCAATATTCTTCCAGGAATTGATGCTGCAACAAATGCTCCTACAGCAACTGCCAACACTTTACCAAAATTCGGGATTCCAGCAAATCCAAATTCTAGATTCAGACTAGTGTTTATGATTAAATATATGGCATATATTGCCATTAAATCGGCAAAAAATATTACCTCACTTTCTAATACCAATGCGTTTTGCCACCTCCTTCCATTTTATTCCTGCCAAACCGTTAGGTGCGATCATTATTGTGATGACTATGAATAAAAGTGGAATCAATGGACGATATGATATTATCCACGTGCCCAACTCTCCAGCAAGGAATCGAGTTCCAAGTATTTCTGTCATACCAATGAGCATACCGCCTGCTATTGCACCGTATATACTAAAAAAACCACCAACTATACTTGCAGCAAATATACTAGGCATCATGGTAATTCCAAGACTTGGATCTCCCTGAAACCATAATGATATTAGCGCTCCAGCAACTCCAGCCATGGCTCCGCCCAAAAACCATGCAACCGCATAGATAATTTTTATATTAATTCCCACCACTTGTGCTAAATCTGGATTTTCTATCGCCGCTCTCATGGAAACGCCAAATTTTGTTTTACGAAGCATGATATGCAATGTAAACGCCAAAGATGTGATCAGTATTGGAGCGATTATTAGTATCATAGGAGCATCACCTACAGCTAGATCATAACCACGAAGTGTAAACTCTCTAGAAGGTATCTTGTATGTCATTACAATATAATCTGCAACTATGTTCAAGACTCCAATTAAAACTAGATCAAATGCGATGGTCGATATCATCTGTATAGCTTTTGAAGCGTTTCTACGTATCAGAGGCTTTAGTATGAACGTGTAAAGTCCAAGTGAGACTGTACCTGCAATAATAAAGGAGATTGGGATTGAAATGTATGGATTCATGTCGACGATTCTTGTAATGATAAGTGTAATGTATGCACCAATCATAGCTATTGAAGCATGTGCAAAATTGGGTACTCTAGTAGTAATGTATGTAAGCGTCAATCCTATGGCCAATGTTGCAAGCAGACTAGCATATATGAGCGCGTCTGTGTATATGGGATCGACCATTCAATTCACATAAATCAAGTTGCAGTTTAAGGGTTATTACATCATAACGCAATTATGCTACACACATACAAAAGTCGTATATTACACCATCTAATGTTATATCACTATGGAGTTTTATCAAAAAGACATAATCTCAATACGCGATATAAACAAAGATGGATTTGAAACTCTATTTGATATGACAGAGCGCATTATGAATATGGATTCTGTAAAACGCCGTGAATTAGCTAGAGGAAAAATACTTGGATATCTTTTTTTGGAACCAAGTACTAGAACACGCCTAAGCTTCCAATCTGCTATGGCACTTCTTGGAGGCACTTCCCTTGGCATATCCAACGTGGAATCATCATCAGTAAAAAAAGGAGAAAGTCTTGCGGATATGGTAAGGATGATGTCTATTTATTCTGACGTATTGATAATGCGTCATCCACTAGACGGGTCTAGCAAATTTGCTGCTGATATTTCTTCTAAACCTGTGATAAATGGTGGGAGTGGAACTGAAGAACATCCTACACAAGCCATACAAGATTTGTTTACAATACGTCGTGAAAAAGGCAAGATCGCAGATTTAACAATAGGTATAGTGGGGGATTTAAAGTACGGACGTACCGTGTATTCGTTACTACAGGCGCTTGGAAACTATAATGTAAAGATACATTTGATATCACCTGAATCTCTACGAATACGTTCTGATTCCATATATGATATAAAGAAAAAACTTTCATTTACAGAATCTAACAATCTTGAAGAAGTCATTGACGATTTGGATGTAGTATATGTTACAAGGATACAGGAAGAAAGATTTCCTGATGTAGAAGAATATCTAAAGGTCAAAGGCAGTTACGTAATCGGTCTTGACATGCTCAAAAAGATGAAAACTGATGCGATAATCATGCACCCACTTCCGCGGGTAGACGAGATAACCTCTGATGTTGATCTGTCTCCACATGCAAAATACTTTAAACAGGCAGAATATGGCATGTATACAAGAGCGGCGCTTTTGACTCTTTTACTGAACGAGGATGGCGTATAGTCGTTTTTGACGATATGCAATATATTCTAATATGCTCTATAGTAATCTTGGTTTTATTGCCTGTAACCGCATGGGGTCATGGTATCGATATTGATACTTCCGAAATTACTGAGATTGGAGATAAAAAAATCCAAATTACAACAGAGATTATAAAGATGACAGAACAGGGAAAAATTATCATAACCGTATCGGAGGTAAATTCAGACAAAACAATGGATGATGTTACACTTTTTGTTAAACTACAACATGATGGGAATATATTATTGCACGAATATTTTGTTGCGCCAGAAGGCATTCTAAAATTTGCAGTTAAACCTAGCAATGATCCTATAAAAATAAATGGCATTTTTGAAGAATCATCTAGAATATGGAGCTCAGATGGTAGTGGCGAGATTGTTCTAACTGGAGAAAAACTTGATTTGACGGGTTTATACACATTTGAAATTGATATAGAAGAAGCTCTGTGGATTAACGACGCATCAGATAATGCAGAGACATTTCGGACTGACGTAAGCATTGCAGAAGATAGAACACATATAACATATGATTCGACTGGATCTGTTGCAATATTTGAGACGCGTTCATATTTTGATACAGTTAGAAACTTTGAATACGATCCAATAGAGAAATACATCTCTTTTCAAATTCCTTTCAACTGGGACGATGAGATCATAGCACATGTGCCTGTTGTTCACGTAGAAACTAGATTTCCAAAAAATTTTACAGAGTTTTTTAGTAATGGATATACTGGTACTGCCAACAATATTGATCTCTTCAAATCATCCATAGTCATAGACGATTACACATTGGAGAATTTTCGTACTGTACATTTTGTTATGCTTGGAGACCATCTACGATATCTGAAAAATAATATGGAAAAGGCAGGCAAGATACCCACAGAGATTGTATTTACTTTGAATGTGAGTTCAGACCTACAGTTTCCGCTTGTCGCCATGACACGTGATGAGCAATTTCAGATTGATCTATCGTGGTCACCTCTAGAGATATCACATGAAGAGAAGACAAAATTCATTTTTACAATCAGAGATGGTGCAACAGGTGAACCCCTAAGACATTCTTCTTATGATTTTATCATAATACAATCTGATAATCAAATATACAAAACATCTGGTATGGCAACAGTAGGTGGATATTATGAAGAATATGATTTTGCCGAAGGGCAGACAGGTCCAACAATAATACGTTTTGAGAACATACGTGGAACCGGACAACAGACTGAATTTGGTCTAGTGGTCATCCCAGAGCTTGGTGCGCCACTTTTGGTGTTGTCAGTTGCAATTACTGCATCAGCAATACTAGGCAGATTTAAAATAATTCGCTTTTGAGAGGAGTATATCAGCATCTCTTTTTTCACGTACCGCTTTTACAAAAAAAAGTGAAGTAGCTACAATACCAGATGCCATAAGTGGACCGGCCACTATTGCAAGACCAATCGTATTATCTTCAGATTGGCGTTGTAATATTGGACCAGATGATATTCCTTCCGAGATGGTCACTCTGCCCAATTTGTTTGCTTTTTGTTCTGCAAACCAAATATCGCCATCTATTCCAGCTGCAGCAAACTGTACCCATGACTCATTTGTAGGTATGGGTACGGTCAGAATTGCACCTGATTGTGGATCATATACTGCCAAGCTATCTACAGTATGTTGTGCAAACCATACATTACCATATTTGTCAAATACCGCGCTGTTTGCAAGTGCTAAAGATGACGGGGAGGGAATTTGTTTGAGCGTTCCCAAAATATGATTATAAGCTGCAATTCCTCCAGATTCACCATGTTCTGCTACCCATATAGTGTCATCATCACCAATCGTTATCGTCTCAGGCACTAACAAATTTTTTCCCAAATCTAGCTCGGTAATATTTCCACTAGCTATATCGATAAAACCTAGCTGTCCAGCAGTTTGCTGTGTAAACCACAGTCTTCCATCATCATCAGCTTTGAGTGAAAATGGTCCAGAATTTTCAGTTGGAAGTATAAATTCTTCCCAAGATTCTGATGTAGGATCAAATTTTAATATTACATTTTTATTTATAACACTCACCCATATCTTTCCATCATAAGATTCTAAAGATATGGGAAAATTATTTTGTGTTAATGGATAGAGTTTTGGTAAAATATATGTTCGAACCGAACTATCTTTGGGATCAAGTGAACCGATAGAGCTAGATTTTATATCTGTAAACCAAATTAAGCCATTCTCATCCTCTTCTAAAGTAATACTAGAATTTCCATCTAGTGTATATTCGAAAAATTCTTCATTCTGTGTAGAGAATTTCCATATTCTTGGTGCTGTTGGATCACTAAGCCAAACATCATTGTTTGAACTATATATCACGTAAAGAGGTTGAGAAGTTTTGGGTAGTTCAAATTCAGTAATATCTGCTCTTATTGCATCCAATCTAGGTTTTATGTTCAGAAATATAGTCACTACCTCGTTTGCACTAGAAGTTCTTTGTGCTTCTACTTCTAGTTGCCATTCTCCAGCAAAACCAAATGTTGCCTCACCTTCAAAGTTGTTTGTTTTATCAGAATTTTGTTCAATTGTTATTGGAGCAATTCCTCGTTGAGGATTTGATATTTTTACTTTTATTTTATAAAGATCTTCAATCGGATCTCCAGCCAAATTTGTAACAGATGCTGATATGATGTTGCTTCCGCTTGTAAATGGGAACAGGTTTACTTCAAACCGAAGGTCACCGGCAAACTCTGTAGTCTGAAGTCCATATGAAATTCCCTGATCCATTTTCATTGCAGATATTTCTCCAGCAGGTAAGGTTCCGTTTACAAGTAATGCCACAACCAAAAGAAGAATGCAGCCTAGAATCGCTTCGATGTGTAGTGATTTTTGTAGTTTTTTGTACACAAGTTGACCATTCCATTTGCTAGAACGTAGATTTTTTTGTACAAAAAACTGTGCATATGCACCCATCATTACCATAGCAGACGCGATGGTTATCTTTATCGCAATCAACATACCATATGTAGATGAAACTATTGTGTCAAGATCGTCCTCCAATATCCACAGTAATGTGGGTCCTGTGACTATGACTATTCCTAATGCGACTAAAAAAATCACAGAAAAACGTGGCAAGGTTGCAACTGCAACCTTTGGAATACTGTATAGTGTTGGAAATAGACAAAAGGCCAAAAAAATTATGCCGCCAATCCAAACTGCAGCAAGTAGATTGTGTATATAATCAAGAAATATGGCTGTTACGTTATTGCTTGCGGTTCCGTGTCCAGTCATGGTGGTAGTAGCAATCAAAACAAGGGAGAGTATTAACATTGGAACAAAACTTTTGCGTGAAAATAATGCCTTTTTTTCCATTACAAACCACAGACCCAACATTATCAGGGTAATGAAAAATCTTAGAATCCATGTTGTTCCAAACGTGGTCTGCAATGAATCAAATGCTCCTACATCTAGCCTAAAACTATGCACCGCAAGTACCAGTATATTTGAAACTAGTACCATTATCAACCCAGCACCCATGAATGACATTAATCTTCCACGGTATTTTTCAGTCAGTTTTACATCGTCAATCTTTCTTTTGTATAGACTCCACACAAAAAACGACATTATAATACCTCCTAGTATAACAGTCTGTCCTATGTATCCTGGAATTATTGCTGCAGCTTCGGGATAATATACAAGCACTGTGTTGAACTCACCATCTAACAATGTTGGATCAATTTTTGCTCCACCTATGGCAAAGACAAATGCATAATCCACCAAATGTCCATCTACACGTGAGAGTACTTTGCTTGTAACCGTATACACTCCCTCCCTAAGTGGTTCGGTGGTAACCACTAATGAGTTAACATCATTATGATATGCAGTATCACGTTTGTCTATCTGTAATCCTCTTACATCATACACCTTTATGGTACTAAAATCAATCTCTACAGCCTCCGAATATATAACGATAATACGATCTGTCCCCTCTGGAGCATTTGAGAACTGTTCTGGCATAGTTGTCTCGGTAAACGGATGTGCCCACACAGATGCAGGCACGATCATCAACAAAAATAGTACAGAGATCGTCCACATTATAATGGTAGATATGGGTTTGATAATTTAAAGGCAAATGGCATAATATATGACTAAATAATTATGCATATGATCAAAATCTTAAAATCCTCTGTAATGTTCGCGTGATTATGCACGCTGTATTATTTCTAGTTATTGTGTTGACCTGTTCCATTCCAATGGCTGCAGCACATACTACTGTTTCTGTGGAGTCATATGAAATAGAAGTAGGCTGGGATGTAGAACCGCCAGTAAAAGGTCTACGCAATGACTTTGTGATAAATGTGGTCGAATTAGGAGATGTAAAAGGTGTAACTATAGGAGTTAAAAATGCGTTTAAAAACATGAGTGCTATGGCAATATATGGTGGAGAGAAAAAATTGCTTGATATTGGTTCTCAATCCCGTCCTGGACATTATTTTGCTCCCGTTATTCCCACCAAAACTGGTTCATATTCTGTAGAATTTTTTGGGAATTTGAACGGAATAGATGTGCAGATAAACGTTCCAATAGAAGATGTAGAGAACACTGCTGTATTGGATTTTCCCACATCCAAAGTGGGATCGGATCAGGACGTAGCGACTCTAAAATCCGCAATGTCTGATCTGCAGCAGCAAGTACGCAAGATGATTTCAAATGTGCAAGAGGATAGTGATGCGAGTGTTGCATATGACTTGGCAGTATTTGGAATTTCATTTGGAATTGCAGGAACAATACTAGCCATTATAGCTATGATCAGAAAAAATAGATTATGATACACTTTACAGTAAATGTTGTAAAAAAATGAACAAATATTATGTTTAAAGTTTAGGTGTTAGGCTGATTCTCGATCTTGTGGTAACTGCGATTATTGATATGATCGCTACTGCAAATACTAGTATTGCTATTGTGCCAAATTCTGGAACCACGTTTAATTCTATAGTTTCACCTATAGGGCCGACACGCGTATCTATATCATTCAGGCCAATTCCTTGCAATGTGACTAGAACATCAATTGGAGAATCCGATTCAAGCATGGTTGTCATATGTTCTTTCATGCCATCATGTGCATGGACTCCCATTCCGTCATCCATTACAGATTCACCATCTTGCATGATCATTATGTCATAGTTTATGTGGTTTACAGTATTGTCATCAGAGTCTGTAACAACTACTTTCAAGCTAAACATTTCGCCTGCAGTTGGTATGCCATCTGGATAGACTTTGACCGTATAATTTCCATCCTGACTCATCATCATTGCTGGTTCTACATCCATGTGTCCGTGTTCGTCTTCAGGCTGAGCTGCAACTGTAACAATTCCGTCCATCCAAGGATGTACTATGCAGAAATAATCAAATGTGCCTGAAACTTCAAACTTGTGAGAAAAGGTAGATCCTGGACTCATCAAACTGCTATCAAAAATATCACCTACACTGTCAGATGGAGTACCACTTGTCACAGTATGAGCTGCAATATCGTCGTTTGTCCAAATCACTTGACCGCCTTTGTCCACTGAAACATCATATGGTATAAAACACATATTGGTTGTTTCACATCCAGGAATACTGGTTTCTGTAGGTATGCTTACGTATGCTTTACTATGATCTCCGTATGCTTGTGTTGCCATAACACCAGAAACCAAAGAAAATAAAACAAATAACGTGCTTATTGTCTTTATATTCATTAAATACGCTATATTCAACTTTTATAAAAACTATGCATTGCTGTTTAGACATTATGACGCACGGTTGTATGCACTATCTTTGAGATCTTTTTATGCATCAAAATGGCCACCACTATATCTATGTGCAATGTTTTTAAGTATTCCGTGTTTTTTTGCATATTATTGCATAGCGTTCGCTATGTGTGATTTTCCCATCAAAAGTGAGAGAGACATATATCTATTCGGGACATTATTCCCACAATCATCTTCGTCCACTTGTTAGAGCTTGCCGCAGTTAGAACATCGGAGCATTATCTCCATATAGTGGCTCGCGGCTGTGCATCTAACTGTAATTTTGTTCAAAATCTCTCCCATCTTTTAGCAACCAGTAAATGACCTTTAGCATCTTTGCTGCAGCTGCAGCTTTGGAATTGCCTCTCTTTTTTGCAAGTCTTTTGTAAAATATCAGTTTTGGTGCGTGCAGTACGTGAGAGCGGATTGATTCTACTAAAACCCATCGTAGCATCCTACTACCTCTTTTCGTTATGTGACCATGATGCACCATGTCCGCAGAGTTACGAACTGATGGGGCAAGTCCTGCATATGATTTGAGTTTTTCAGGATCTGAAAATCTTTCAATACTATCAATCTCTGATGCAATCGTCAAAGCTGTAAAATCAGCAATTCCAGGAATCGTCTTTAGTATCCCAGCATATCTGCTTGTGCGTGCACTCTTGTAGATCATCATGTTGGCATCTGTTATTTTCTGATCGTAAAGGTTGATAGATGCAAGAAATCCGTTTATCCTATAGTCCTTTATTGCCTTGAGGCTTTCGACATATTTGTAGGAAAATGTACGTCCAGGAATCTTTATTCCTTTTTGGAGCAATATTCCATGTATAGAGTTTTTCATAGATGTTCTTGCGTGAACCAGCTTGTGTCTGTACCGGACAAGTTGCCTTTGCTCGACTGTCTTTTTGTTTGGCACATAACATTTGTTAATATATCCTCCACGCAACAAGTTTGCTAGGATTTGTGCATCAACCTTGTCTGTTTTTTTAGTGGATGCTGCAATAGCTTTTGTCTGGTATGGATTTGAGAGAACAACATCAAGATCTAGCCTATCGGTCATGTATCGAAATAATCCATGCCAGACAGACGATGATTCCATCACGACTTTTACATTCTTTGGTACGCTTGTTTGGAAAAATTTTCTAATGTCTGCATGTCGGTTTTCAACTCGCACGTTTAAGATTACTTTGCCTTTGTTGTTAACCATTGCTATCTGGAGAAATTTCTTATGTGCATCAACTCCAACGAACATGGACTTTCTCCCAACAGCCCTAGTGTTTTTGTTTGCATTTTGAGGCTTTCTTTTGGATTTATCATTTAGACAACCATCTGAATTCTTTGATCTCTTGGGCACATATGGTTAGGTAATGCCATGTAAATTATCACATTTAACAATATGGCA